>CAOPQH010000053.1 GCA_948505485.1 uncultured Clostridia bacterium | reverse complement strand
ATGTGATATTCTAGATGAAGAAAATGGAATTGGACCTACAACAATGTCTGACTTTTCAATAGCATCTTTCATATTCTCACAAAATCTTATATTGTCTATTTCTTTTAACTCTTCTGCTTTTTCTAATGCATATATACTCACTTCATTAGTTTCTTCCGCTAACATCTTGGCTAATTTAACAATTCTTAAATCTCCACCAATTATAGATACCCTATGTTTCATAAATCCATCATCCTTTCATTATATACTAATATATAGTATATTGATTTTAATAGATTTTATGAATATTTCATTTTCTACTATCTCTCTTTTTGTTTTTTATTATCTTCTTTAATTAAATTACCTTTACTATTTTTTAATAATCTTATATCATTATAGCTTAATTTTCTAGTTATCTCAAACATCTCTTCTAAATGCTCTTTTGCCTTAATTTCTTTGCTTTTTAATTTAGATTTTTTATTTATTATTTCTTGATCAGTATTAAAAGGAATTGCAATTTTAGTTAATATTGGTATAAATACTGTATCATTTTTTATTTTTGTAACTATTTTATCTGCATTGCTTTCAATCGCAATATTGGCAAAATTAATAGCCTTTTCCTTTTCTCCCTTTATCATACTTATCTTTGCTAATTCAAGATATGCATCTGCTTCTAATTCTTCATCTCCTATTATTTCCATAAAATATTTTTCTGCTTCTTCTAGTTCTTTGTAAATTAATGCAATTTCTGCTAAGTTGTATTTAGAATTATATAACAATGAATTTAAACTTGCTGCTTTCTCATAGTAAGTTTTTGCACTTTGAAAATCATTTAACATTGTATATGCAATTCCTAAACTATAATTTAACTCATAACTTGTTGGATTATACTTTAAAGCATCATTATATATTATAACAGCTTCTTTAAATTTTTCTTGCTCAATTAAAATATTACCAAGAAGCTCAGAAGCCTCTAAATAATTTGGTCTTTTATCTAATAAATTTTCAAGCATTTGTTTTGCTTCATCTTTTTTTTCTAATTGATTTAGCAAATTTGCAACTTTATAATATGAATCATAATCTTTTTTATTTATATCTATTGCCTGTACATATTCATCTATTGACTTTCTCATTCCGCCTTCTTGTTCATATATTTCAGCAAGTATTTTATGTCCATAATAACTATTTGAATATTTAGTTACTAAATCTATTAATAATTTTTTTGCATTTTTATTATTTTTAAAAATCATAAAACATTTTGCTTCTACAATATTAACAATTTCCATTAGGTTTAGGCCCTTTTGTTCTATAGAAACAATAAATATTGGCAATATTATAGAAAACACATATGCTAATACATTAAATATGATTGGCAAATGAAACTTAAATAACATTTCTGTAAATTTCATGGCAATTCCTAATGCCTCTAGGACTAATGTAGGTATATATGTTGTATCATTCTTTTGTATCATTTTAAAAAACATAAATACAAATAACGCAAAAGCTATTATTGTAAACATTACTAGTTCTACTATCATTATTGCCTTCCTTTCTTTTAACATATATATTTTATTCTAAAATAAGCATTTTGTCTAGTATAAATAATAAAAAATTCAATACAACAAATCGGAAAGCCTTAATATAAGAGTATTTTTTACTTTCCTATTTGGCTTTCCGTTAATATAATTAAACTCCTATTATTGAGAATCCATTATCTACATGAATGACTTCTCCTGTTATAGCTGAAGACATGTTACTAAATAAAAATGTTGTTGCATCTCCAACTTCTTTTGTTGTTACGTTTTTATGTAGCGGTGCTCTTTCTTCTACAATATCTAGTATGCTTCCAAAATCTTTTATTCCTTTTGCTGATAATGTTTTTATTGGTCCTGCTGATATTGCATTAATTCTATATCCATCTTTTCCTAAATCTTTTGCTAAATATCTTATACTTGCTTCTAATGCAGCTTTTGCTACTCCCATAACATTATAAGCTTCAACTACTTTTTCTGATCCAAAATATGTATATGAAACTATACTTGCTCCTTCATTTAAAATACCAATTTCTCTTGCAATTCTAGCTGTTGCAACTAATGAATAAGAACTTACATCACATGCATGAGAATATCCTTCTCTTGAAGTTAATATAAAATCATTCCTCAAATCTTCTGTATTTGCATGTGCTATAGCATGCAATATCCCATCAACTTTTCCAAATTCCGCTTTTATACTTTCTAAACATTCTTTTATACTTTCATCTGATTCGGCATCACATGGATATGTTTTTGCACCTGGTATCTCATCAATCAATTTTTGTAATTTTTCTATGTTTTCCATAGGATGATGTGTAAATATTACTGTAGCACCATTTTCATAAGCTGATTGAGCTGCTCCCCATGCAATACTCCACTTATTTCTAATTCCCATAATAACAACTTTTTTTCCTTCTAATATCATTTTTCATTCCTCCTTAAATTTTTTAATATCTCAAATATAAAATAATCTATCACTTTCCCATTTGCCTAAATTTATCATACCTTTGCTGTATTAAATCTTCTGCTGATACTTCTTTTAACTCTTTTATCGATTTTACTATGCATCTTTTCAAACTTTTTGATACTTTATTTATATCTTCTTGTGCTCCACCTTCAGGCTCTTTTATAATTTCATCTATAATTCCTAATACTTTTAATTCTTTAGCTGTAATTTTCATGTTCTCTGCTGCTTCTTTACATTTACTTGAATCTTTATATAATATACTTGCAAAACCTTCTGGAGAAAGAATCGAATATACTGCATTTTCTAACATAGCTATTTTATCTCCAACAGCAATTGCTAAAGCTCCTCCACTTGATCCTTCACCTATTATAATGCAAATTATTGGTACTTTTAAAGTAGACATCTCTATTAAATTTTTTGCAATAGCTTCTCCTTGTCCTCTTTCTTCTGCTCCCATTCCTGGATATGCTCCTGGAGTATCTATAAATGTTATTATAGGTCTATTAAATTTTTCAGCTTGTTTCATTAATCTTAATGCTTTTCTATATCCTTCAGGATTTGGCATACCAAAATTTCTTTCCATATTTTCTTTTGCATTTTTACCTTTTTGTTCTCCTATAACTGTTACTGGCATATCATCTAATTTTGCTATTCCACCAACTATAGCTTTATCATCTGAAAAATTTCTATCTCCATGTAATTCTATAAATTCATCAAATATTAAATTTATATAATCTAAAGCTTTTGGCCTATCTTGTAATCTTGCTAAAGTTACTCTATCCCATGCTGTGGTTTTGCTCATTTTATCACCTCACTAATATTTAACTTTATATTATTTATGTAGTTTAATTAACTCTGAAATTGTATTTTTAAGATCTTTTCTTTCTACAATCTTATCAATAAATCCATGTTCTAATAAAAATTCTGACCTTTGAAAACCTTCTGGAAGTTTTTGTTTAATAGTTTGTTCTATAACTCTAGGCCCTGCAAAACCAATCAAAGAGTCTGGCTCTGCTAAAATTATATCACCTAAACTTGCAAAACTTGCTGTTACTCCTCCTGTTGTTGGGTCTGTCAATACTGATATATATAATAACCCTTCTTTGTTATGTTTTGCTAATGCTGATGATGTTTTTGCCATTTGCATTAATGAAATAATACCTTCTTGCATTCTTGCTCCACCAGATACGCAAAAAATTACAAGCGGTAATTTTTTTTCTATTGATTCTTCTATTGCAAGTGTAATTCTTTCTCCTACACTACTTCCCATACTCCCCATTAAAAAATTACCATCCATAACAGCTATTATTGCATCTTCTCCATTTATCTTGCAAATTCCACATTTAACTGCTTCATCAATTTTTGTTTTTTCTCTTAGACCTTCTACTTTTTTAAGGTATCCATCAAAATTTAATGGATCTTTAGTTAATATATCTTTTCCTATTTCTTTAAAAGTATCTTCATCTGCAATTTGCTTTATTCTTCTCCTTGCTGATAATCTAAAGTGTTTCCCACAACTCGGACATACACTTAGGTTTTTATGTAATTCATCTTTATATATTATTTCTTTGCAAGTATCACATTTTACCCATTTTCCTATCATCATGTCTGCTGCTTTTTTATTAATTTTTATATCATTTTCGTCATATTCTAATTTTTTTACTTTATCTATTAACAATGACATTACATCCTTTCAATGTTAAATTATCAATAAAACTACATTCCATATTCTTTATGTATAAATGAAGTATCATAATTATTATTTTTAAAATTTTCATTTTTTAATATTTCATAAATAAAATCTACATTTGTGTCTATTCCATCAATTACAAGTTCTGCTATAGCACTTTTCATCTTAGAAATTGATTCTTCTCTTGTTTTACCATGTACAATTATTTTTAATAACATAGAGTCATAATTTTGTGGAACTTTATATCCACTATATATTGCAGTATCTACTCTAATACCATTTCCTCCTGGTAGATGAAGTCCTGTTATTGTTCCTGGACAAGGCATAAAATTTTTATCAGGATTTTCTGCATTTATTCTTACTTCCATACTATGCCCATTTATTTTAATATCATCTTGAGATAAATTTAATTTTTCTCCTGAAGCTATTTTTATTTGCTCTTTTATAATATCAATATTTGTTACCATTTCAGTAACAGGATGCTCAACTTGTACTCTTGTGTTCATTTCCATAAAATAAAACTTTTGATTTTTATCTACCAAAAATTCTATTGTACCAGCATTGGCATAACCTATTTTCTTTGTAGCTTTTACTGCAATCTCTCCCATTTTCTTTCTAGTTGCATGACTAATAATTGTACTTGGAGTTTCTTCTAGAATTTTTTGATTTCTTCTTTGTATAGAACAATCTCTTTCTCCAAGATGTATACAATTTCCATATTCATCAGCTAATATTTGTATTTCTACATGGCGAGGATTTTCTATATATTTTTCTATATATATACTATCATCATTAAATGAATTTTTAGCTTCTTTTTTTACTATGTCATATTGTTTTTTTAATTCATCTTCAGAATATGCAATTCTTATTCCTCTTCCGCCACCACCAGCTGAAGCTTTTAATATTACTGGATAATTTATTTTTTTAGCAACTTCTATTGCTTGCTCTTTTGAATATATTAGTCCTTCAGATCCTTCTACAACAGGAACTCCTGCATCTTTCATGGTTTCTTTAGCTTTTGATTTATTACCTAATAATTCTATAAGTTTATAATTTGGTCCTATAAATTTTATACCTATTTCTTCACACATTTTTGCAAAATTTACATTTTCTGACAAAAATCCAAAACCTGGATGAATACTATCTGCACCTGTTAAACATGCAGTTTCTAATATAGCTTTTACATTTAAATAACTTTTATTAGATGGAGCTGGTCCTATACATATCGCTTCATCTGCTAATGTTGTATGAAGAGCATTTTTATCTGCCTCAGAATAAATTGCAACAGTTCTTATTCCCATTTCTCTACATGCTCTTATTATTCTTACAGCAATTTCGCCTCTATTTGCTATTAATACCTTTTTTAACATTGTTCACTCCTTATAAAAACATAATTTAAACAACTGCAAATGTAAGTTCACCTTTTGCTGCAATTTTTCCATCCACTGTAGCAATAGCTTCTCCTACACCGATTGGTCCTTTTCTTTTTATAATTTTTACTTCTAACTTTAAAACATCTCCTGGTACTACCATTTTTTTAAATTTTAATTTATCTATTCCTCCAAATAAAGCATTTTTACCTTTGTTTTCTTCCATAGATAAAATTGCTACTGCTCCTGTTTGTGCTAAGGCTTCTGTTATTAAAACTCCTGGCATTATTGGATTTCCTGGAAAATGTCCTTTAAAATACCATTCTTCCTTACGAACATTTTTATATGCTATACAACTTTCTCCTGGAACAAATTCTTCTACTTTATCTATCATCAAGAATGGGTCTCTTTGTGGAATGATTTCCATAATTCCATTTACATCTAACATAATTTCACCTCTATTTTATTTTGAATAAAGTTGTACCATATTCAACCATATCTTCATTTTTTACACAAACTTCTACTACTTCTCCATCAAATTCTGACTCTATTTCATTCATTAACTTCATAGCTTCTACTACGCATAAAACTTGACCTTTATGAACTTTATCTCCTACTTTTACAAATGGTTCAGCTGATGGAGATGAACTTTCATAAAAAGTTCCTACCATTGGTGATTTAACTTCTTTACATTCTTCTTGTGGTACTGTAACTAACCTATTTTCTGTATTTACTTGTACTGCAGGAACTGTCATTGGAGCACTTGCTTCAATAACACTATTTGTTGTTTCTATATTTGCATTTCTCTTATTTGTATTTTTTGTCATACTTATTTTTACACCATCAGGAAATTCTATTTGTAGAGAATCTAATTTAGAGTTTCCCATATCATCCATCAATTTTTTAATTTCATTATAATCCATAATATTTACCTCCACTTATTCTTCATATTTTTTAATAATTATAGTTGCATTATGTCCTCCAAATCCTAATGAATTGGACATCGCATATTTTATTTTTAAATTTCTACCTTCATTTGGCACAATATCTAAATCACATTCTTCATCTGGAACTTTATAATTTATTGTTGGTGGTACAAAACTATCTTCTATTGCCTTAACACATACAATAGCTTCAACTGTTCCTGCTGCTCCTAACATATGTCCTGTATTACTTTTTGTAGAACTTACCATTACTTTTTTACTTGCTTCACCTAAAGCTTTTTTTATTGCTGAAGTTTCTCCAGAGTCATTCAAATGTGTTGATGTACCATGAGCATTAATATATGTAATTTGTTCTGCATTTATATTAGCATCTTTAATTGCTAAAGACATTGCTCTTGCTCCGCCTTCTCCCTCTGGTGCAGGTGCAGTAATATGGTAGGCATCAGATGTAGCAGCATATCCTACTAATTCTGCATATATTTTAGCTCCTCTTGCTTTAGCATGTTCTAACTCCTCTAGTACAATAATTCCAGCTCCTTCTCCCATAACAAATCCATTTCTTTCTTTGTCAAATGGAATACTTGCTCTGTTTTTATCTGTACTTTGTGATAATGCTTTTAAATTAGCAAATCCTCCTATTCCTGTTGGAGTTATTGATGCTTCTGTTCCTCCTGCAAGTATTATATCTTGATATCCATGTTTGATGTTTCTATACGCTTCACCTATACTATGTGTACCTGTAGCACAAGCAGAAACAATACAAAGAGATTCTCCTTTAATTCCTAAATCTATTGAAACATTTCCAGCTGCCATATTTGTAATTGACATGGGAATATACATTGGAGAAATTCTATCAGGACCTTTATTAATAAAATTAAGATTATCTTTTTCTATTGTTGTTAATCCACCAATTCCTGAACCAAGCACAACTCCTACTCTATCCATATCTTGTTTTTCTTTGTCTAATTTGCTATCTTTCCAAGCTTCTCTTGCTGCAACAATTGCAAACTGAGAAAACTTATCTGTCCTTTTGGATTCTTTTCTATCAAAATAGTCCTCTGAATTATAATCTTTTACTTCAGCAGCTAACTTAATTTTATTATCAGTTACATCAAAAGATTTAATTTCATCAATACCACATTTACCCTCTTTAATACCATTCCAAAATTCATTAACATCGTTACCAATAGGTGTAATAGCACCCAAACCTGTAATAACAACTCTTCTATTCATATTTATTTAATCTCTCCTTTCTAATCACTTTTTAACCACTTTTATATTAAAACAAATTCAAAGTATTATATTGTGCATTTTTGCTGTTCATTGCAAGATGAAGGCGTACATAAGTACGTCGAAGTTTGCAATGAATAGCGAAAATGTGCAAGATAATGTTTCAATTTGTTTTTACATAACCATGCCTCCATCTATATTTACAACTTGACCTGTTATATAAGAGCTTTCATCAGACCCTAAAAAATAAACAAGTTTAGCAACTTCATCTGCCTCTCCCATTCTTTTTAAAGGAATTTGACTATGTATGTTTTCTTTAATATTATCAGGCAATACATCTGTCATATCAGTTGCAATAAAACCTGGTGCAACTGCATTTGCTCTAATATTTCTTGATGCTAATTCTCTTGCCAAACTTTTAGTGAAACCAATTATTCCTGCCTTTGATGCAGAATAATTACATTGTCCAGCATTTCCTGTTACACCTACTACTGATGATAAATTTACTATACTTCCTTTTCTTTTTTTCATCATATATTTTGTTACTATTTTAGTAACTATAAATGTCCCTTTTAAATTTACTTCTATTACTTTGTCAAATTCTTCTTCTGACATTCTCATAAGTAAATTATCCTTAGTTATTCCTGCATTATTTACTAATACATCTATTTTCTCAAACTTTTCTATTAATTCTTTTACAAGATTTTCTATCTGTTCTATATTTGTTACATCTGCTTTATAAATGAGACTTTCTACACCTAAATCATTAAATTCTCTTTTTAAAGCTTCTACATCAGTGCTATCTGATACATAATTTGTAACTATATTATAGCCTTCTTTAGCAAACTTTAGCGCTATAGCTTTTCCTATACCTCTTGAGCCTCCTGTAATAAACGCAACTTTTTTTTCTTCCATAGTTCCTCCTTTTTATACTTGTTCTAAAAACTTTTCTAACGTTTCAACATTATTAATGTTTACAATATTAGCATCTCTATTTTCCTTTTTTATAAATCCAGTTAATACTTTTCCTGGTCCTATTTCTACATACTGATTAACTTCTTCGCTTTCCATATATTTTATTGCTTTATCAAATCTCACCGGACTTACAATATGGTCTGACAATATTTCTTTTATATTATCATTTTCTGTATAAATATTTCCATCTATGTTTTTTATTACTTTAATACCATTTCCTTTATTGTTAAATTTAACTTCATTTAAACTTATAGAATACTGTTGTTTTGCTTTTTCTAATTTAGATGTATGAAAAGGTCCACTAGTATTAAGTTTTATTACTCTCTTAGCTCCAGCTTCTTTTAATAATTCAACTGCTTCATCAATCGCTTCTAAATTACCAGAAATGGAAGTTTGACTACTATAATTATAATTTGCAGGAACAACGAATTTTCCATTATCTCTTATTCTTTTACATATATCTTCTATTTTTAAGTTATCTAACCCTATTACAGCAGCCATAGAAAATTTTTCGTTTGGAATTAAATTTCCCATACAGAAACCTCTGTCTTTTATAAGTTTAATTCCATCTTCAAAACTAATATATCCTCCATATATTAATGCGGTATATTCACCTAAACTCAATCCTACAGTAATATCTGCTTTTATCCCTTTGCTTTTTAACACTTCTAAAATTGCTAAACTAGTTGTTAGTATTGCTATTTGAGTATTTTCTGTTTTTAATAATTCGTCTTCTGGTCCTTCAAAACAAATCTTTTTAACATTTATTCCTGAAATTTTTTCAGACATATCATATATTCTCTTTGCTTGTTCATATTTATCATATATATCTTTTCCCATTCCAACTATTTGAGCTCCTTGCCCTGGAAATAAAAAGGCTCTTTTCATATTTTACCTCTTTCTTAATTCATTTTTTATATATTAGAAAAGTCAAGCTGACTTTCTAATATATAAAATTAATTGCACACAAATTTATTTCATAAATTTGGC
>CAOPQH010000052.1 GCA_948505485.1 uncultured Clostridia bacterium | reverse complement strand
TATTTTATTAAAATCTTTTTTATTTTTTCCCCAGATTATTTAACTCATATATTTTATAGTATAATTTAATTAGATTTTTGTAGTTTTAACCACATTAAAATAATTTTTAGGAGGTCATTTTATGGACAATAAGACTTTTGAAAACTATCAAAAACGGATGATAAATGTTATAAATGCACCAAATTCTCAAAGCAAAGATCCGTTTACAAAGCTTTCTAAGATTTTAGATAATCTTAAGGAATATGTAAACACAATATCTTTTACATCTGTTGGATTTAGGCAGGAAATTGAGAAACAATTTAATACTACCGATTCTTCAGATGAAACTGCTATTCATTTCAAAAATACTTTATTAAAATGTTCCAATAAAGCAGATGCTCTCAGAGCCATAACTGATTTGTATAATATGGTTAAACCTATATCTTTGCAAGTTGGTTCTTGGTCATCTGTTGCAAGTATTGCAAATGAGTGTATGGCAGAAATTGAAAAAAGCATTTTTCATTCCAAATAAGCTAAAAGTGAGTCTATCTAAATTGATATGACTCACTTTTAGCTTTACTTATTTTTGGCATTTACTTCTTTAATAATTCTTGATGTAGGTTCTATTTCTATACCATACTTTTTTCTCAATTCTTCAAGTTCCTTTTCTGTTGCTGTTTCAGGTTCCACATCTAAATTTTTGTAATCTTCAAATGCCATTTTGTAATCCTCCTTCATTTGCTTGGAGGTATGAAACCTCCAAGTATTGGTATTTACTTTTTCGGTTTCTAAATAAATATCTATTTTAGTATAGCATATTTTTATGTAAATTGCAAATATGATTAATTTTCCGTTTTAATCTCCCCTACAACTTACTAGTTATCTCTCATATTATAACATTTTTCTCTACCCATACAGATAAACTTTTATTATTTACCTTAAATACTCCACAACCTTCATCGTCAATAATTATTTCTTCTTCTATGTTTCCTATTACATCTATAAATGTCTTTCCAGAAAAATGCTTACCTACATACATTCTTTTTACTCCATCTATCTTGTTTGATGCAATTACTGCTAACCCTGATTTTATGTGTTCTTCGTCTCCTTCTCTTGTAAATCCTATTACACTATCATGATCGAAATAATCATGTTCTTCTCCATATGCTTTATCTCTTCTTAATAGTATTAAATCTTTTAATCTATCCATTCTTTCTATATTGCTATAATCTATTCCATAATAATCACCATAAAATACACATGGATATCCATCATTTCTTAATAATATAATTGAATAAGCAATTTCTTTAAACCATGGCTCTATAAAACTTTGTAATGCTTGTCCTGGTTGTGTGTCATGATTGTCAACAAAAGTAACTGCTTTGCTTGGATTTTCTTTTACTAATGTATTATCTAATATTTTTGACATATCATAGTTTTCATCTTGTGATGCACTGTAAAAATTATAATGTAAAGGAACATCAAATAAAGACATTTGTCCTTCTGTTTCTGTTATATATTTGTGTAATTTTTGTATATCTCCTGTCCAATATTCTCCAACAGCAAATATATCCTTTTGTTTATAATCTTTTAATAATTTTAACCATTGATTATAAAATGTTGATGGAATATGTTTTACAGCATCAATTCTAAATCCATCTACATTTGTAAAATCTATATACCATTTTCCCCAATTGTTACACTCGTCTACTACTTCTTGATTGTAAAAATCTAAATCTGCTCCCATTAAATAATCATAATTTCCATATTCATCATCTACTGAATTTTGCCACTGTTTATCTTTAAATTTGAAAATCGAATTTTCTCCTGTAGCATTATTGTAATCTATTCCATCAAAATGAGTCCAATTCCATTTAAAATCTGAATATTTATTTTTCCTATTTGGAAATGTGAATTTTGTTGCTGCTTGTAAAACTTCGTTTTCTGATATTTCTATATTATGATTATTCCAATCAACTTTGTTTGCTTTTATGATTTGCATCATATCTGCTCCCATTTTATGATTTAATACAATATCTGCATAACTTTCTATACCTGCTTGTTTTAAAACTTGAATTGCTTCTAAATATTCATCTTTTGATCCATACTTCGTTTCTATACTTCCTTGTTGATCAAATTCTCCTAAATCATAAACATCATATGCAGCATAACCAACTTCATTTTTTCCTCCGATTCCTTTATAAGCTGGTGGAAGCCATAAAGCTGTTATTCCTATTTTAGATAGATTCTCTGCTTCATTTTTTACTTTATTCCATAAACCCTGTTTACAGTTTAAATACCATTCAAAATATTGCATAATTATTCCATTTATTTTTTTCATTTTTCTCTCCTTTGACAAAATTATTATATCACTACATTTTACTATTGCAAATAATTTGACAACTTTTTTTCATTTTTATATAATCATAAAAAATAAAACGAAAGGATAATAAATAATGGAAAATACTGAATATATTTTCGAAAGAAAAATAAACTATTATGAAACAGATAAAATGGGAATTGTTCACCATTCAAACTATATAAGATTTTTAGAAGAAGCAAGATGTTTCTATTTAGATCAAATTGGATTACCTTATGAAAGTTTAGAAAAACATGGAATTATGATACCTGCATTAAACGTTAGTTGTACATATAAAAATCCTGTGACATTTAATGATACTTTACTTATTAAGGTGATTATTAAAGATTTAAGTGTTGTTAAAATGTCTGTATCTTATGAAGTTCTTAATAAAGCTACTAAAGATATAGTAATAGAAGCAAAAACAAAACATTGTTTTACTGATACTAACTTAAAGCCAATTAATCTTAAAAAATATTATCCAGAAGCATACGAAAAATTATTATCAATAAAAGAATAGATTATTTTTAATATTAATCTATTGCGCTTCTATTTCTTAAAGTTCACATAGAATAATTAATTATTTTTTTGCAAAGCCGGTAGGAAGACCCCAGCTATGTTGGCAGAGGCATTTGAAAAAAATAATTAATTATTCTGTTGCAGAGCATGATAACAACATTAGTAGCTAAATAGTAACAAATTAATATATAAATTTTTTTAAAATAAATTGTTGAAAATCCTATTTTATTATGATACAATGCTGTCAGTTAAATAGATAAATTGTCAAAAGATAAAATTAGGAGGAATATTTATGGAATTCAAAAAATGTAATCGTTGTGGAAATTTTTATATAACAGATAAGGATATATGCCCTAAATGTACACCAAAAGATAATTTAGAACAATCAACTTTTAAAAATTACATAGAACAAAATGGATATAATTCTATTGATAATATTTCAACAGCTACTGGAATTTCTCAAAAAAACTTAAATAGATTTTTAGGATATGAAGGTTTTGAAGATTATAAAAAAAATATTTCTAAATTTGATGGGATTAATTTAAAATAATTCCATCATAATTTATATAGGAGGTTTTTAATGAACGTATTTGATATACTTGATGAAAGAGGATATATTGAGCAAATGACACATCCAAAAGAAATTAAAGAACTATTTGGCAAAGAATCTGTTCCTTTTTATATTGGAATTGATCCTACTGCAGATAGTTTACATGTAGGTCATTTTGTCTCTTTAATGGTAGCATCTCATATGCAAAAATGTGGTCATAAACCAATTATTTTAGTTGGTGGTGGTACTGCAATTATTGGTGATCCATCAGGAAAAACTGATATGAGAAAAATGCTTACTAAAGAACAAATAAATCATAATGTAGAATGCATTAAAAAACAAATTTCTAAATTTGTTAGTTTTGAAGGAGATAATTCTGCAATTATTGTTAATAATGCTGATTGGATTTCAAACTTAAATTTTGTTGATTTTATGCGTGAAATTGGTAGCTTATTTTCTATTAATAAAATGCTTGCTGCAGATTGTTATAAACAAAGATTAGAAACTGGTCTTACTTTTTTTGAAATGGGCTATATGTTAATGCAATCTTATGATTTTTTACATTTATACAATACATATGGATGTAAATTACAAATAGGTGGAAATGACCAATGGTCTAATATTATTGGCGGTGTTGAACTTATTAGAAAAATTGGTAAAGATGATTCTTTTGGATTAACTTTTAAACTTCTTACAACTAAAGAAGGCAAAAAAATGGGTAAAACAGAAAAAGGTGCTTTATGGTTAGATAGTGAAAAAACTTCTCCTTATGAATTTTATCAGTATTGGAGAAATATTGCAGATGAAGATGTTAAAAATGTACTATGCTTACTTACCTTTTTGCCAATTGATAAGATAAACGAACTTGCATCTTTAAAAGATGAACAAATAAATGAAGCAAAAAAAGTGGCTGCTTATGAAATTACAAAACTTATACATGGCGAAGAAAATGCTAAACAAACAGAAGATGCTTCTAACGCTCTTTTTGAAGGTAAAGGAAACTTAGATAATATGCCTTCTACAAAATTAGAAAATATAAATATATCTATTATTTATGCGATAGTTTTAACAGGCATTGCTCCTTCTAAAGGTCAAGCTAAAACTTTAATTGCTCAAGGCGGTATTTCTTTAAATAATACAAAAATAGTAGATATAACTTATACTTTATCTGATAAAGACTTTAGTGATGGATTTGCTATTTTAAGAAAAGGAAAAAAAGTTTATCATAAATTAATAAAGAATTAATTTTAAAAAGATATATTTATTGTTAACACAATTTTTTATAAAATTGACTTTTGTGAGATTTTATGTTAATATATAAATGTCATATCAAAAGTATTAATTTTAACAAGGAGGAATGAGGATGTATTGCAGCAACTACAAAGCATTAGCTAATTCACAAATAATTACGGAAGTCACCATTCCACCAAGTCAAGTAAGTCGGCTTGAGCTCTATGTGATGCAGTTGATGTTCCAGCTCGGAGGCAAAGGTCTTAATATCGGCATGGGAGCCGATGGTTCTATGCTTATCGAGGCATTATTCTACGATGATGCCAAGAGACAGGAGTTCTGCGAGACGGTTGAAAAAGCTATTGATGCTGGACAGCCTATCTCGGTTACTTCCACTACTGGCGAAAACGGAGATGAAATGCTCGAACTCAAAATCAACCTCAAGTTCATGTTCGCTGAATTTCAAGCGGTTATGGACAAAATCCAGCCCGTCGTTCAGTTCATTGATGCAAACGGCGGATGGCTTGATGAGGAAACAGGCAATTTCTTGGGCGTCGATGCTCTTGAAACGGCACAGCATGCTGGAACACTTCCAAAAGATGTTGAAGAAGCCATTGAAACTTTTGGAACTTTCATGGGTGCGTATATGATAGGCAGTAAGCTGATTAGTGATTCTTCTATCGTTCCGCACAATAACAGCATCGAGTATTAAGAACGATAATTCGCCACTCCCAAATTGGGGTGGCGATGTTCTTTTTATTATAATTATCTTCCATCATCTGCAGGACCTTCAGGTGCTACTAATGGCTTTATATATTCTGTTGATGTTGGATTTAATTTTCCTGTTTGTAATAATTGTCTATGTCTTGACCTTGAAATTTTAAATAATTCAGCTTTCATATAATCATCATATTCTCTAGTGAACAATCTTTTAAACATTGATTTTCCCGTATCTTCTAAATCATTATAATAATTTTCATATTGCAAATGATATGTATTATCTGTTATAAGATCGAAATTTAAAGTTATTCCTCTGTCTTCATCAAACCAATTTTCCTTCTTTTCTTCTGCTGAAACAAAACAATCTAAATATGTTCCTCCATAATTTTTCATATTGTGTTTATAACATTGATAGAAGAATTTTTTTAGAGGTTCTAAAGCATAAATAGGTAATACTAATTGATTAGCAAATAGTTTATATCTGCTCGTCCATAATTCTTCTTCTGGACCGGTTTCTCCTCTTCTATCTACTTTTTCAATTACCCTAGTAACTCCAATTTTAAGAGCATCTTTATCATAAAGTATAAATCCATCTTTACATAGTTTTGCCATTGGGTTTTTTCCCATTATTTGTATCATCATTCTTAATTCATTATCATCTAAAGATTCCATATCTTCTTTACTATAATTGCATGCTTTATATGCTTGCAAACTTATATATCCAAAATTTTGCCATGCATCTTGTGATTGTTCGAAAATACTTTCACTTGGTTTAAATCTATCGTCTTCTGTTATTGGTAAACTTTGAACTTCACCACCTATACCATCTTGCTGTATAAATTTATGGTCATCACTTATCTTTATTATAGTAGGAATAAAATCAGGTTTTTGTTCCTTTTTAGCTGTTTCTTCTGTATGTGTTTCAATTTGAGGTTCTGGAGAACTTTGACTTTTTCCAAATAAACCTCCAAATTTGCTACTAAAGGATTGACTAGATTTTGATTGCTCTAAACTTTGTAATAACTTTTGAATATATGCTTGTTGTTCTTCAATTTGTTTATCTTTTCCTTTCAAATCAGATTCTTGTTGAGCTATAGTTTCATCTCTTGCTTGTATTTCTGCTTCTAAAAAGTCATTTTCAATATGTGCTTCTGTTAGCATTCTATTAGCTCTTTTTATATCTTCACTAACTCTTGTAATATCATCTGAAAAGAAGTCAGATAACATTCTTCTTCTCATTTCTTCAGCAGGAGTTGTATCTGATATTTCATCTCTTAAATTACAAGATTTTTTAAAAAATTCAGCCAGTCTTTCATCCTTGCCTAATAAATGCCTAAATGTTTCTATATCATCTGGATTTTTTAACATATTTGAAATTATCGCACTATATATAAATTCCTCTGGTGCATTTGCTTTCATTAAAGTACAAGCATCTTTAATAGCCATTAAATTTTCAGAGCAAGATGGAATTCTTGCAAAGTCATCTTTATTGTCATATAAAGCACCATATAATATTGAAACTACATTTAGTACATCTTTATCTGCATTAGGTAATTGTCTTTTTGCTACTTTATAGAAAGTTTCTGGTTTCATTTCAGCTAATCTTAATATTTTTAATCTTCTTTCTAACGGACCAGATAATTCTTCTCTCATTTGGTTTTTACAAATAACACATTGTAAATTCTTCATATATTCTGGAGATATTTCGACATCTCCCCTTTGTGTAGTGTTAATTCTACCTTCTTGTAAGAATTTTAATAAAAATGCATCAGTTTCTTCCCTAGCTTTATCATATTCATCTAAAAATAATACTACTTTTTTACCACTATTTACTTCATCAGTAGCCTCAACTAACTTTCCAGCAATTATTACTTCATCTGGATTTCCAGCAATTGCAGCTGAAACTCTAATTTCTTCATATAAATCTGCTTTTCCTGTAGTAGAATCGCATTGATAATCAATTAAACTTACTCTTTCTCCTAATATATCTGCCAATAATTTAGTATATACTTTTGCATATTCTGTCTTACCAGATCCAGGAGGTCCTTCAAGACATATTGCATGAATATCTTGACCAACTTGTCCATCATTTATTATTTTATCTACATTGATATATGTTTGCCATATTAATTCATCTTCTGCATAATATCCATATTTTTCAAAGATTTGTTTTATCTTTTCAAATGATAATTCCATTTATACTACTCCTTTTTACAATAACATCATAGTTATTTTATTTTTATATTTTACTAATTCTAAAATTTCTTCATTTTTAAAGCTTATATCGTAAACTTGTGTAATTAACTTTAGTATTTCTAAATTTGAATAACAATTTGTATCAATCCATATATTGCCTAGTAATTCATTGTTATACTTAATTATTAACTTGCTATCTTGAGTGTCTATAAAGAAATTATCATCGTTTATAGGTAACAGTTTTTCTATATCAGATTTTCTTGATAATCCTTTTAAATTTTCTGAACATAATAAAATAAGTTCTCTTAACTTTCTACTTGGCTTGTTCAATTTCAATACCCCCTTCTTCACGAATCCTTCTTTGCTTTTTCTCATATACTCTACTAGATATATTTTTTAAATGCTGACTAAATTCTCTAAGTTGTGTTGTATTATAAAAATGTCCTTTAAAGTTTTCCATAGATGTTTTTCTATTGATAGATCGTTCTTCAAAACAAAACCACCAAATTTCACAATCTTTTGATAAATCTTCTATTTCCCTTCTAGGATCAAAATCTGTAAATGCAGTAAGTCTTTTAGCTTTCTTTTCTCTTAAATATTCATTTATATTTCGATTAACTTCTTTTATTTCTATTCCTTTATATCTAGGATCAGCTTTTATTTGTGAATATTTCATTTCTTTTTCAATAATACTTTTAAAATCTTCGGCAGAAAATGTTTTTGCTACTTTATCTATTTGATAATATATTCTTTCATTATATCCAAATAAAACTTTAACTTTATTAGCCATTAATTTTATCGCTATAAGTGATAATAGTCTTGAATAGCTAGACATACTACCTGATAAGTCAAAATAAAATGATAATGGTATATCTTCGCCTTTTCCATCTTCATCGGCATATCCATACTTATCATATAGCATTTTATTTAGATCCTTTGTAACCTTATGTCTTACTAAATCTGGTATGTTCCATTTTAAATCTCCATTTTCTTGTTTCATATTATTTTGTCTCGTATTCAAATCTGTATTAGTTGGCAAAAATCTTTGATTTAGAAATTTTTCTATTAGCATATTTATTACACTATCTGGAATATCAGTACCATCATCTTCTGTGCTTAAAGCAAATCCCCAAGATTTATCTGTACCCTCATCAAATCTTTTTACAGAACTAAATAATTGTTTTGCACGATTATTTTGTGGTTCTCCATTATGAGGTTGTCCTTGACTATTTTCATCATTCTGCACAGGTGGTAGAGATGTTTCTCCCCCTTGAGCTTGTTCTTCTGGTTGTTGTTTACCTTGAGGATGTCCTTGAGTGGGTTGACCATTTTGTGGTTGTTCATTTTGAGTCTGTCCTTGAGATTGCTTTCCGTCTTGTGGTTGTCCTTGAAATAGCTGATCACTTTGTAATTCTCCTATAGGCTGTCCATCCTTTGAATTACTTGTTCTTACTCTTAGACTATATTTAAAATCTAAAGTTCCATCAGTAACTTTCTTTTCAATTTTTTTAGGAGCTAGTTCTTCACTTGGTAATGTAGATTCCGTGTTTTCTTGACTACTTGAAACACTTGCTTGTATAGAGTCATCAATTGTAGCTTTTTTCGGTTCTTGATATTCCTTGAAAGACCATTCTTCATCTGGAGGAATAATAGGTTTCTTCTTTGTTTCAACTTGAGTTTCTACTTCTCCTTTTTTTTCCAACTTAAGTATTTTTTCTAATATCCAAAATTTCTGTTTCTTCATATATACACCTTATTATTTATTTTATTAAATATGAATGTATTAAACTACATATATACCCTAAAATTATATCAGAGAATTTTGATTTTGTAAATACATTATGTAACTTTTTTATTTGTAATTAAAATTGATATATAAGAACTTACCTTGAAATTATAAGCTAACTAATTTATAAGATATCTCTATCTACTTTTCTCTACTATATCAACAATATCTTTTATATATTCTCCTATTACTGGAATATTTAAAGTAACAATCCTTTGAAGTATAAAAATTAATATTGCAGTTATTATAGTTACACCTATTCCTACACCTATTCCTCTAAAAATTCCTGCATATAAATTTCTTTTTATTATTTCCTTTTTATTTCCTAATATATAAATTAATTCATGTACATTCATTTCTTCTAAAATACTTGTTAATTTTTCTATATTACTACTTAGTACCTTACTCTGTTTTATTTTTTTTAACATAAAAAATCAACCTTAATATTAAATTGTAT
>CAOPQH010000051.1 GCA_948505485.1 uncultured Clostridia bacterium | reverse complement strand
GGATTATTTATTTAAATAATTATTATAAACTTATATAATAAAGGAAGGAGTATAATATGACAGATATAGAAATAGCAAATAGTGTACAATTGAAAAAAGTAACTGAAATAGCAGAGAATATAGGAATACAGCAAGAAAATTTAGACTTATATGGAAAATATAAAGCAAAAATTACAGAAGAAGAATTCAAAAAAAGAGAAAATGACAAACAGGGAAAATTAATATTAGTTACAGCAATTAGTCCAACACCTTTAGGAGAAGGAAAAACAACAATATCAATTGCAGCAGCAGATGGATTATCTAAAATAGGGAAAAAATCGATATTAGCGTTAAGAGAACCATCTTTAGGGCCAGTATTTGGAATAAAAGGTGGAGCAACTGGTGGAGGAAGAGTACAAGTTGCTCCAATGGAAGATATAAATTTACATTTTACGGGAGATATACATGCAATAACTTCAGCTAATAATTTACTTTCAGCAATCATAGACAATCATATTTATTATGGGAATGAATTAAAAATAAAAAAAGTTGTATGGAAAAGATGTGTGGATTTAAATGATAGACAATTAAGAAGTATAGAAACAGGTTTATCTGGAGAAAAAAATATTGTACCAAGAATGGATAAATTTGATATAACTGTTGCATCTGAAATAATGGCAATTATTTGTTTGTCTGAAAATATACAAGATTTAAAAAAAAGATTAGGAAATATAATAATAGGATATAATGAAGATGATAAACCTGTGTATGCAAAAGATTTAAACGCACAAGGAGCAATGACAGTATTATTGAAAGATGCTATAAATCCAAATTTAGTACAAACATTAGAGCATACACCAGCATTAATACATGGGGGACCTTTTGCAAATATTGCACATGGATGTAATAGTGTTAGGGCAACAAAATTAGCAATGAAATTAGCTGATTATACTGTAACAGAAGCAGGATTTGGATCTGATTTAGGTGCTGAAAAGTTTTTAGATATAAAATGTAGAACAGCCAAAGTAAAACCTGATGTTGTAGTCTTGGTAGCAACAATAAAAGCATTAAAATATCATGCAGGAGTAGAAAAAGAAAAAATACTAGAAGAAAATGTACAAGCTATGTCAAAAGGAATAAGTAATTTTAAAAAACATATAGATAACTTATCAAAACAATTTGGACTAAATGTAATAGTAGCTCTTAACAGATATACAACAGATACAGAAAAAGAAATTGAATATTTATCTAATAAATTAGAAGAAGATAATATAGAATTCAGTCTTGTAGAAGGATGGGCAAAAGGTGGAGAAGGAGCAACAGACTTAGCAAATAAAATTGTAAAATTAGCAGAAAATAGCAAAGAATTAAACTTTACATATGATTTACAAGATAGTATTCAAGATAAAATAAATAAAGTAGCAACAAAGATATATGGTGCAGACAAAGTAGAGTATCTTGAGGGAGTAGAAGAAAAAATTAAAAAAATAAATAAATTAGGATATGGTAATCTACCAGTATGTATAGCTAAAACTCAATATTCATTTTCAGATGACCCTAAAAATTTAGAATGTAAAGATTCATATAATTTGACTATAAGGGATGTTGAATTAAAAGCTGGTGCAGGTTTTGTTGTAGTAATGAGTGGAAAAATTATGACAATGCCAGGATTGCCAAGAGTTCCAGCAGCAGAAAATATTGATATAGATAGTGAAGGGAAAATAGTAGGAATTTTTTAAATCCTACTTTTTTTATTTATAATTGCCAAGATACCTATGCATAGTAAATGCATTATTTTGTAGTCGTCAAGTTACTTGGTAATAGGTTGTTTTGCTGTTTTATAGCCGCCAAGCTACCTGTGTATAGGACGTTTTCGCTTTCGTCAGGCTCAAGCGAAAAGTGCTATACACACGCGTGGCTTCTCTACAATTTGGAAAAATGCTATCACCACGCGTGGCTTCTCTACAATTTTGAAAAATGCTATTGATATACATGACTACTCTATATTATTTTAAATAATTTGTATATACAATTTAAATTTGCGAATACTAATCTTAAAGGAGTGATAGTTTGAAAAAACAAGTTTTTCCAAACTATTATAAATTCTATCGCCCTCAAAATTCAAAGAATTTTGAGATGGCTAAAAAAACTTCTTTCATTCTCACAATTTGTTTAGAGGTTTTTATTAAATATGTGTGAGCAATAAAATTGCTCGAATGGAGGTTTTTATGCATAATTTTAGAACAGATTTGGCTGTGGAGAGAAGAAATATATACAAAAAAATTAATAATATTTCAGAAGAAATTGAAGGTGTTGAAACATCACAAGAAAATGTAAATGAAAATATAAATGTTTCTAGAGTTAAAATTTTAAATGAGAAAGGGGAAAAAGCTTTAGGCAAACAAATAGGAAATTATATTACAATAGATATAAAGAATTTAAGAGCAGCAAATGATGATGAAATACAAAAAGCTTCAGATGCAGTAACTAAAGAATTAAAAACTATAATAGATAATCATATTTCTAAGCAAGATGAAATTTTAGTTGTAGGTTTAGGAAATATATATGTTACTCCAGATGCATTAGGTCCTAAGGTAATAAATGAAATAGATGTAACAAGACATATAAAAAATTATATGCCAGAATATTTAGAAGAAGGGACTAGAGGTGTTAGTGCTGTTTCCCCAGGAGTATTAGGAACTACAGGAATAGAAACAGTTGAAATATTAAAGGGAATAGTTGATAATATATCTCCAAAACTTGTAATAGTAATAGATGCATTGGCATCAAGAAGCATTGAAAGAATAAGTAGTACAGTTCAAATTTCAGATACAGGTATAGTTCCAGGAGCAGGAGTCGGGAACACTAGAAAAGAGATAAGTCAAAGAACTTTAGGAATACCTGTTATTGCTATGGGGATTCCAACAGTTGTAGAACTTGCAACATTAGTGTCAGATGGTATAGATATATTTATTGATAGACTTCAAGAAAAGGCAGAGTCAAATGAATATTTAAATAAATTACAGCAAAATGATAAATATGAAGAGGTTAAAGAGGCTTTAAATGTTGGAGAGTATAATATGATTGTAACTCCAAAAGAAATTGATGATTTAATAGAAAATATGAAAGATGTGGTTGCTAGGGGAATTAATTTTGCGGTATAAATCTTATGTTGTTTTATTTATAACCGCCAAGCTACAAAGGCTTGCCCTGTAAGTGTAGGGGCGATTAGTAATCGCCCGAGCTCCAACGAATTTGCTGTTTTATTACCGTCAAGCTACCTGTCAATAGGGTGTTTTCTTTTTCGCAGGCTCAAAAGAAAAACGCTATTGACACGCATGACTTCTCTACAATATTAATCTTTATATATTTTAATTAGAAAAATTATTTATTCCGTTATTTAATGTATATAATTTGCAAATGTTGCAGTCTGTACAAAATGTAATTCTGTCTTCGAATATTAGCTGTAATGTGTTTATAAATTCATCTAAAGTTGTATCAATTAGGTGAATAAATATTTTTTTAGGTAATAAAGATAATAAAGTGTTTAATGCATAATCATGTGAAGAAAAGGTTATGTCAGATAGATATTTTGCATTAAATAATGTTTTATCTATATCTATTATTTTTTTATTTTCGTCTAATAATATAGAATTATTTTCAGAATATATTAGATGAACTATATTACAATTAGATTCCTGTGTAGAAATATACATCTGAAGCAAAGAAATAAATTCTGAATATTCACGTTCAACAATAAATGTGTTAACAGAGTCATTAACAAGATTGTTTAAATATTCTAAGTAATTTTTTATTCTAAATGTAGTAAAGCCATCAATTAAAATGGTTTTATGGCATGATATATAATCATAAAAATTATTATATAATAAAGAAAATTTATTAGAATCTATAGAATAATTATTAAAGTTTTCTTCATAGATATTTGATATTTTTATAGTTTCTAAATTGTCAAAGTAAAAATAGTTGTATTTTATTATTTTTTTTACAATATTATGTTCTAATAAATCTATAACTAAAGATGATAGTATAGAAGAAATTTTTTTATAGAATAAGTTTATGTTTTTTCCTTTATAGTGAATAATAATATTTTTATATAGTTTAAATTCATTACATGAAAAAAATATATCATCAAGATCAATATTATTTATTGAATCTTCAATATAATTTATCATGTGAGTATTATTAGTTTTTATACATATTGATTTCATGTAATAAATACTCCTTTCTAGTTAACTATATTATCTACAAATTGTTAAAAGTTATACAATATAATATGCAAATAAAATGAAAGTTGCTATTTGCAACTTTCATTTTATTATGGTTATTTATAAATCATATAATCTATATCTGGAAAAATACAGTCTTTTTTTGATATATCTTTTAAAAAGTTTTCATCAATATTATTTTCTTTTATATCATAATATAATTTTGTAAATCTACCTATATGATCTTTAATTCTTTTTTTAGCATAATCAACCATTGTTCCATTAGTTATAATAAATAACCAATCACTACTTTGGGCTAACAATAACTCTCTAGCACATTGATTTAAAGCTTTCTTTTTCAATCCTTTAGCATTAGGATAAAGATTTGCTAATTCACACATTCTATCTCCAGCAACATGAAGATGTCTATGAACATAATCATTTGAATGATTAAGCCAAACTTCACTATAACCATTTGCACCCCAACTTGATCTGCAAGGAGAAGATATTTGCATATTTGGATATTTATCTATATATTCAGAAGGTGTAATTAATTCAAAATTACAATCATCATAGTGTATTTTTTTAAATAAAATATATAACCAATAAGGTCCTTCATACCACCAATGTCCATAAAGTTCTGCATCATAAGGACATAAGATAATAGGAGGAGTATTAATATATTGTGATATTTGATTTATTTGATTAGTTCGTGAATCTAAGAAATGTCCAGCTTGTTTTTCTACTGAATCTTTTGCCCATTGGATATTGTAATAATCTTTATTATTAGTATCTCCAGTAATTCTGTAATATTTAATACCAGTATGAACACGGACACCATTGTGTGCTATATAAGGTTTTATATAGTCATAATCAGCTTCATAGCCTATATCACGATAAAATTCTCTATAATTATAATCTCCAGGATATCCATTTATTGAACTCCATACTTGTCTTGAAGATTCTATATCACGCCCAAAAGCGATAACACCTTCAGGAGAAACTATAGGAGCAAAAGTTCCATAAATAGGAGTAGGGTCTGCATATAAAATACCATGAGATTCTGTAATTATATAATCTATACCAAATTCTTTTAAATATTTATCGGCTTCAGGAACATACCCGCATTCAGGTAACCAAATTCCTCTAGGTTTCTTTCCAAAATATTTTTCATAAGTTTGAACGCCAACTGCTATTTGTGCTTTAACAGTTTTTTCATTAACATATAAAATAGGAAAGTATCCATGTGTGGCACCACAAGTAATTATTTCTAAAACTCCTAAATCTTGAAAATGCTTAAAGGCTTCAATTAAATTACAATTAAATACATTTTTAAAAATATGTAAATCATTTGAATATCTATCAAGGTAATATTTTGATAACTCATTTAATTTAGAATCATAAGCTGTTCTTTTTACTTCTTTTTTTGAAAGCTCAATAAGTTTTTTTAAATATTTTATATATTTTCTTTGTAGTAATTTATTATCTAACATTGAAAGTAGAGGTGGGGTCATAGACATTGTTATTTTAAAATTAACATTTTCTTCTACTAGTTTTTGAAAATTTGTAAGTAATGGTATATATGTTTCGGAAATAGCTTCAAAAAGCCATGATTCTTCCAAATAATCATCACTTTCTGGATGATGTATAAATGGAAGATGTGCATGTAATACAAAACTTACATATCCTTTTTTCTCTTGCATTATAAAACTCCTTTATATTTTATAATCGCCAAGCTATCTGTTAATAGGGAATTTTATAATTATATAGTCGCCAAGCTACCTGGTGATAGGACATTTTCGTTATTGACACACATGACTACTATACAATTATAAAATGCGATTTTTTTAAAATTAAATATTAAACTTTATTTGTAAAATTATTTGAAGAAGGGTTTCCAGAAGATGGATTAAATACATTTCCTAAATCTTCTTCTTGGTATAAATTTTTATATAAATCATAAATATTATTCATTTGTTGTAATAATGGCATAAATAAAATTTTAGATATTGATTTTGATTTGATTTCTTGTGTTTTTACATTTTTAAATTTAATTTCTTCTGTATTTATATTAAATAATATTTTATCATTTGGTGATTCAATATTGTTAGATGAAGAAATATTAATATAATTATTATTAATTTTTTTATTTATTTCTTCATTAAAAACAATAGGTCTTCTTCCAAGTTCTATTTTATAATTACACTTACTGTCATTTACTTGTACATACCAACTGTTAGCAAAATCGTTTATATCTACTTCAAAGGAATATTTTAAAGTTTCGTTATGTATTATTAACACAGGTTTAGTTTTTTCAAAAAAGTCATTACCATATGTTTTTTTATAATTTTCTCTATCTTCATCAGAAATATCCCAATAAATAAATAAACTATCAGGTGTTTGCGCTAAAAGCTTAACAACTGTTTGATTATATCTATAAGGCAAATCATAATATTCAACAATTACAGGTTTAATATCTGCTTTTTTTGAAGTGGATTTAGTAGTAGGCTTCTTAGCAGTAGCTTTAGTAGTTGACTTTTTAGTAGTAGTTTTTGTAGTGGATTTAGTACTAGGTTTCTTAGCAGTAGCTTTTGAAGTAGCCTTAGTAGCTACTTTTTTAGTAGAAGATTTTTTAGCAGTAGTACTCTTAGTAGTGACTTTTTTAGCTACTTTAGATGTTTGTTTATCTTTATTTATAATATTTTTATTTGTTTCATTGCTTTTTTTAGAAGAAACAGAAGCTTTTTTAGTTGACTTGGCTACAGGTTTCTTCTTAATTGTTTCTTCTTTACTTTCTTTTATATCTTTTGTTTTTCTTGGCATTCTATTTCCTCCTAAGTAAAATTATTCCTTATATATACTATACTAAAAAACAAATAAATTCAATAGAAAACAATAAAAAAACTAAAAAAACAATAAATTACAAAAAAAATAAAAAAATTACAAAAAACTATTTACTTTGGAATAAAGTTTGTATAAAATATATAAATAGGAAACAAAAGAAAATCAAAATTTGAAGGGAGACGTCAAATGAAAATATTGATGTTGACATGGGAATATCCGCCAAGAGTAGTGGGTGGAATATCAAGAGTAGTACATGATTTATCACATAAATTAATAAAGGATGGTCATGAAGTTACAGTTGTAACATATAGAGATGGTGATGTACCAGAATTTGAAGATGATAAAGGAGTTAAAGTATATAGAGTTGATAATTATATGATTAACTCTAATAATTTTATAGATTGGGTATTACAATTAAACTTTAATATGGTAACAAAAGTAAATCAAATAATAGCAGAGCAAGGAACCTTTGATGTAATACATGCACATGATTGGCTAGTTGCAAATGCTGCAAAGGTCATAAAAAGTTCTTATGATTTACCACTTGTATCAACAATACATGCTACAGAATCAGGAAGAAATAGTGGAATACATAACGAAACACAAAAGTATATCAATGATACAGAATGGATGTTAACATATGAATCTTCAGAAATTATAGTAAATAGTAATTATATGAAAGGCGAATTACAAAGATTATTTGGATTGCCTTTTGAAAAAATAAATGTAGTGCCAAATGGTGTTAATTTGACATTATTTAATAGTGTAGAAAGAGATTATAATTTTAGAAGAAGATTTGCAATGGATAATGAAAAAATAATATTATTTATGGGAAGATTAGTAAACGAAAAAGGAGTACAACATTTAATATCAGCAATGCCTAAAATATTACAAGGATATCATGATACAAAATTGGTAATTGCAGGAAAAGGTGCAATGATAGACGAATTAAAGGCACAAGTTGAAGCTTTAGGAATATCTCAAAAAGTGTATTTTGCTGGATATCTAAGTGGAAAAGATGTTGCAAGAATGTATAAATCAGCAGATATATCAGTATTTCCAAGTACATATGAACCTTTTGGAATAGTTGCTTTAGAAGCAATGCTTGCAGAAAATCCTGTTGTAGTATCAGATATAGGTGGATTAAATGAAATAGTATCACATAGAGAAAATGGAATGAAAACATATGCAGGAAATCCAAATTCAATAGCTGATTCAATTTTAGAATTATTATATGATCATCAACTATGTGCAAATATAGTAAAAAAAGCTAAAGCTAAAGTAAGAAATGAATATAATTGGAACAAAATAGCTCAAGACACACACTTTACATATCAAAAAGCAATTTGCCAATCAGTTGCTGAAAAACAAAAAAGACAAATTGAACAAGAAAAAGCAAGAAAAGTTTCTAAAAAGACAAAAGAAACAGAAATTACAAATTTACTTAGCTTTAAAAAACGTCAAGCATATGCATAAAAAAATTGAAATTATTTATAATATTTTTAAGAAGTCATCATTTTATGATGACTTCCTGTATAAAACTTTAATCTATAAAATAAGAGATAGGAGATGTTAAAATGAATATATATGATACAGCAAATAAATTAGCATCAGAATTAAAATCTTCAGAGGAATATATGAATTATAAAGTGGCAAAAGAGGCGATAAATTTAAAACCAGATTTAAAAGAAAAGATACAAGATTTTGAAAAAATGAGATATGAAACTCAAATAGAAGAAATGCAAACAGGCAAAAGTGATGAAGAAAAAATGAAAAAAATGCAAGAAATGTATGCTAATCTAATTGAAAATGAAGATGTAAAAAAGTTTTTTGATGCAGAATTGAAATTTAATGTAATGATAGCAGATGTAAATAAAATTATAGTAGATGCAGTTAGAGATGTAATGTAAGGAGAAATTATGGGGTTTTTAGGGCTAATTTTAGTTTTTGCAATCATATTAATAGTTTTGGCTTTTGTATTTGATATTAATTTACAAAATTTTAAACAAATGAAATCAATAGGAGAAGATAAAAATTTAAGTAAAATAACAGATAAACTTCCTAGCAATATTAAAGTTTGCAAAGATATTTTAAAAAAGATAAATAATACAAAAGTGGAAGTAGAAGAAAATAAAGATTCTTCTACAAGTTTATATATAGCAATAACTGACAAGATACATATAGCTAATGTAAAAGATAGTTTCACAAGAATACAAACTATTGCTCATGAATGTATACATTCAATCCAAAATAGAAAAATTTTATTATTCAATTTTTATTACTCTAATGCATATCTTTTTTATTTTATATCAGCTTTAATAATGCTGATATGTAAAGCAATGCCATATAAAAATACTTGTATATCAATTTTTATAATGCTAAGTTTTGTTTATTATGTTGTAAGATCTTATCTAGAAAATGATGCAATGGTAAAAGCAAGATATTTAGCAAAAGAATACATAGAAGAGCAAGAAGTGCTTACTAAAGAAGAAGTGAATCAAGTTGTTAACAAATATGATGAACTTAATAATATAGGAGTAAAATGGACAAACTTTAATTTGTTTTTAGGAACAGTTATAAAAGTAATAATATTACTTATTATTTGTATAATAAGATAAAATAGCCAATTTAATTAATAAATTAAATAAAATTTGGTAAAAAACATTTGCTTTTTTAAAATATGTATGCTACAATAATCAAGTAATAAATTTAGATTGAAAAACCGTTAGGAGGAATTATAAATGCAAATATTGAAAGGAATATTAATAGTAATATATTTTATAGTAGCTGCAGCTTTAGTAATTTTAGCATTAATTCAATCAAAGGAGGATGCTGGGCTATCATCAACAATTACAGGTTCATCAACAAGCAATTTCTATGAGAAAAATAAAGGTAGAACAAAAGAAGGAAGACAAAAAAGATGGACAA
>CAOPQH010000050.1 GCA_948505485.1 uncultured Clostridia bacterium | reverse complement strand
ATAATATTATTCAAATTTTTTCTCCTTTATAATCCTGCTATGGCTCTTATACTTTGCATTTTTCTATTAACTTCTGAATCTACATCTTCTTCACTAACACCTGATTGCAATAATTTGCTTTTTAACACTTTTTCCATAGTTTGTGCATCTTTGTATGAAGAAATATGTGCTGCTACAACTGTATCTTGTACTAATTCTTTATCTGATAAGTTGTATTTTTCTTGTACTTTTAGAGCTGTTATTATTTTGTCCTCATCTACTATACCATTTTTATATAATTCTGCTCTTCCGCTTGAATTTATCGCTTCTTTCCAATCCGAAAATCCTGCATTTTTATATTTTGCCTTAACTTTGGAATCTTTTGCATTTTTTTCTTTTAATTTAGGAATAAGAACTTTTTCTTGGTAATCTTCTCCATAAGCTCCTTGTAGATATGCTTCTTTAACATTTTTACCTGCATTAATAGATCCTCTACCAACTCCAACAACTTTTTCTCCTATTCCTACTACAGCATTTGCTATTCCACTTCCTGCTCCTGCTCCTAAAGCTGCACCTTTGAATACATCTGACATATTACCATTTGCAATACCTGTTGCAGCACCAAATACAGCTCCTGCAGAACCCAATCCTAAACTTGCAGCTGTTCTTATACCTTTCTTTAAGTTGTCTCCTGTAAATACTTTTGAGCCTGTTGTAGTTAAGACATTACCAACTCCTCTAATAGTTCTAGAAAGTTTTGTTTTTCTAGATTTTTTATTTTTATTATTAGGTATATTTGGTATGTTTCCTGCTCCTTGACCTCCTGAATAATTTAAATTAGTTGAGTTTCTTGCTCCACTTAATCCTCCTAATCCTTGTGCTCCATTTAAATTAGTAGGACCCATATTATTAGTTACATTTACATTATTACCGCCTCCAACTCCTTGCTGTTTTAATTTTTGTGATGCATTAGCTGGTGTATTTGAATTTATATTTAAACCGCCATAAGTTGGACCTGTAGTATTATTTTGTACATTAATTTGTCCTCCTGTTGTTCCGCCTCCTTGTGTAGCTGGACTAAGTGTTCCTCCTAATCCTTCTGTAGCTCCATTATCAATATTTGAACTTGTGCCTTCTTCTCCAAACACATCATCTATTTTAGCCATTTTTATTCCGCTAGTATCTACAGAATCATTATCATCCTCTCCATTAGTTCCTACTCCTTGCTTTAATGATTCTGATCCTCTTGATGCTCTATTTGATATGCTTGACAATGCTTGAGATACTAAAGCCCCTTCTGTGAAATTACCTAATCCACTTGCATCTCCTGCTTTATCCATTCCAAACATTTTTCTTATTAATTTTTCAGCTTTTGTCATAAATCCAATTACAATTATTGGATAAACCCAATTATCATTTACTAATTCTATTGCTGATGATATTAGTACATAATATAAAATTAAATGAACTAATTGTAAAAGTGCATTAAAGAAGTATTCCTTTGTCCAATAATTAAATGCTTGTGCTGTTCCATCTTTTTCTTTGTCTAACGGATATGTAACAGCAATTAATGGTGCTATTATAGTTAAAAATGTAAGATGTAATAGCCTTTTAAGATAAATCCATGAAAATTTTAAAATATATATTATCAATACCACATATAATATTGTATATGTCATTCTTGCAACAGATTCTTCTTTATCATCTTCTGCTTTTGCTCTTATTTCTTCCATTAAGGCATCTTTTCCATCTTTTGTTACTATATTTGCTGAAATCGCTGTATTAGCTTCATCAATAACTGTTAAAGTAAATGCCATTATGTAATGCAAAGAAAACAATATTACAATTGCTGTAAACCAGCTTGATAATAGTTTTTTATACTTTGCTTTATCTTCTGCTACACTGCTTAATACTATTTTCATACCTAAATATACCAACATTGAAAGTAATGCTACTAAAGAGAGATTTCTAAATGCATAATACCATTTTTGTACAATTGGTTTTAATATACTAACAGAGTCATCCTTTGTTTCTGTCTTAATTTGTCTGCCTTTTCCAAAGAAATTTATATCAAACATCGGAATTTTATTTGTAACAATTGTAGCTATAGAATATTTTATGTTTAATTCTATCTTTTTTCCGTCTCCCTTTACAGCTTTATCTCCTAAAAAGAACATTTGTAATCCATTTTCTATAGCATCAGCAAAAAAACATACAAAAGCTTGAAAGGGTCCACCTAGCTTTGAGTCGATCGCCTGTGAATAATTTGGTATAACCATACTAAATGATAACATTATCATAACCATTACAACTAATTTATTAATTTTTTCTTTGACTCTCATTCGGCTTCCCCTTTCTTTTTTATGTTAATCCTGATATTTTCTTTGCGTTTTCGATTAATTTTTCTGTTTCTTTTTGTGCTTTTTCTACTTCCCATCCTTGACCTTGTAATTTATTCATTACTGCTTTCTTAACTGGCTCAATATCTGCAAATTTTTCAATATTTTTTGATACAACTGCAGCTTTAACTAAATCGTCATCTGATATTCCTGTTTTTTGTTGTACTTTTAATGCACGAAGAATCTCATCTTCATTTACATAACCTTTATCATACAATGCATTTCTACCTGTTGATTCCTTCATATTAATTCCAGCTTGAGCATATTTTCTTTGTAATTCTTTATCTTTTTCATTTTTTGCTTTTAGTTTTGGTATTAAAACATTTTTTTGATATTCTTGTTCATCTCCATAATATCCTTTTAAATATTGTTGTTTAACATTCTTTCCAGCATCAATTGCTCCTTCTCCTACTTTTTTAACACCCTTAACACCTTTTATCGTAAGATTTGCTGCTCCTCTTCCTGCTCCTGCTCCTAAAGCTCCATATTTGAATACATTTGACGCATCACCACTTGCAATACCTGCTGCTGCACCAAATGCTAATCCTGCTGCTGTCGCAGAAGTTCTTAAAGCTGCTCCTGGTAATTTTTTTATTCCACCTTTTGCTTTATTCATTGTATATCTAACAACCGCTCCTGCTCCTTTAACTCCTGGTTTTTGTTTTACATTATTTAATTTATCTTTTGCCTTTTTTATTATACCTTTTTGTTTACTTTGTTGATTTTTAGCATTAGCACCTTGTTGTTTATTTTGACTTAATCTCTTTTGTAATTCTTTTCTTCTTGCTTCTTTTTGTTGCTGTTGCCCAGTTTGTATGTTGTTTTGTGCTGATTGTTGACCTTCTTTTGCTTCTTTTTGAGCTTCTTTTGAAGCATCTTTTCTATCTGAGTTTCCGTCTTCACCAAACACATCGTCCATTTTAGCCATTTTTATATTTGATTCATCTTTACCATCTGATTCTTTAGCTTTTTCTTTTGATTTACTATTTCTTGAATTTTTTATCTTACCTAATGAACTAATAGCTTGGCTCGCAAGAGCTCCTCCAGCAAATCCACCTAAAGCACTATCATTTCCGTGTTGTTCCATTCCAAACATTTGCCTTATTAATTTTTCCGCTGGTAACATAAATCCAATTGCAACTAGTGCATATAAATTATTTTGACTTACTAATTCTATTGCTGATACAACTAATACATAATATAATATCAAATGAATTGGTTGTATTATTGCATTAAACATATATTCTTTAAACCACATGTCAAAAGCTTGTGATTTACCATCTTTTTCCTTATCTATAGGATATGTTATAGCCACTAATGGAGCAATAATTGTTAAAAATACTAAATAAATTGTCCTTTTAAAATAAATTACTGTAAACATGATAGTATATACAATTAATACAATATACATTAATGTATATGTCATATTATCTGTATAATCTTCTGACATTTCTGCAGCAACTCTTATAATGCTTATTAATCCATCATATTCACTATATTTTATATTACCTTTATCGTCTTTTTTTACATTACCATTTTCATCTAATTCTGCATTTTTTATTATTATTTTTTGTTTTAAAACACTATTTGCTTCATCTATTATATTTAATGTAAATGCCATTATGTAATGCAGTGAAAATATTAATAATACTGCAACTAGCCAATTTTTTATGCTATTTTTATATTTCGCTTTTTCAGATGCAGCACTACTTAATACTATTTTTATTCCTAAATACAATAATACTGATAGTAAGGCAACTATTCCAATATTCCTAAATGCATAATACCATTTTTGTACAACTTTTCTTAATTCTTCTGCTGTAGATTTCTTACCATTTTTTTCTGCCTCTGTTTTGTTTGACTTTGTCTTAAAAAAGTTGACATCAAATGCAGGAATCTGATTACTTACAATATTTGCAACTGAATATTTAACTAAGGCAACTGGTCCATCATAGTCACTCCATCCCATAAAACTAGAAAATTTTTGTTGTGCCCACGCAAACGGTCCAAATTTCCCTACTACATTATTAAATCCCGCACCAAATAAAACTAAATAATCCATAGGGCTTCCATTCTCTACAACATTATCTGCTGCATCTTCAAGATTTTGTTCATTTAATTTTTGTTGATATGATGTTGCTGTTTCAAATACTGCTGGTTCCCCCATAAAAAATTCTTGCAACCCATTTAATACAGCATCTCCTAACCAACATACTAAACTTTGAAGAGTATCTGCAATCTCTGAAACAATTGCATGTGACCTTGGTGGAAATATGAAATTAAAAAGTATTAAAACAATCGCTAATGATGTTATTATCTTTTGTTTGAACAATTTACCTTTTTTCATTATTTATACTCCTTGATTTTCTCTATTCTTCCTCATTTCTACTATTTTGTTTAAATTAGTTTCAACAAATTCAAATTCTTTTGATGTTGGAGTTATTTGTAATATAGCTGAATCTCCTCCAACTTTTAATAATCCTTCTCCTTTTAGACATGTAATTAAGAAATTTGCTTCTCCTTGGCTTAATTTAAATACTTCTTTTAAGTACTCTATTTCTGATTTATCTTGTGCTAAAAATAATTTTGTGTCTGAAGATGTTAGTACTGCTTGTGCTTCTGGTTTTTCATAAAAATCTTGAAATCTTTGTGAAATTATAGCTAATGATACATTTCTTTTTCTTGCACGTCTAGCCATAGTATTTAAAAAGTCTACTGCTTCTGGATATGGTAAAAGCATCCATGCCTCATCAACTATAACTCTTTTTTTACTTGCTTTTTTTCTATCTTCACTATTCTTTTTTACATATTTTTCCCATATCCAAGATAATAGTATTTGTTGAGCAAGTGGTCTTGCAAATCTTTCTTCTAAGTTTGATATATCTAAGTTTATAAATGGTGCTCCATCTAATAACTCAAAAGTAGATTGTCCATCAAAATATGCCATTTGACCATCATATTCTCTAATATATTGCCTCATAACTTTTATTAAATAACTATAATGAAAACTATAGTCACCATTTTGGTTTTCCCTTGCTTTTACTTGTAATCTTCTATACCATGAACCTATTGTAGGCATTTTTTTCTTTTCTCTATATAATCTTTCATCTTGATTAAAATTAGTACTCTTTGTATATAAACTATTAGGATCATTTGTTATTCCAAGTGCAGCATATTCTTCTGCAACAATTTCGGCTATAATTTGTTTTGTTAACTCATTTACTTCTTGACTTCTTGTACTTCCTCTTGCCATTGTTAATAAAGCTTGTGTTACGTCTTCTACTTTATTTTCTACATTTAACACAGCTCTTTCTCTTCCTGTAATTTCATCTTTTATATTTTCTGTTTCTATATCAAATAAATTAATAACTGTTTTTGAATTAGGACTTAATACTACATTAATTCCACCTAAGGATTCTGCAACTATAGTATATTCTCCCTCAGCATCAAGTGCTAAACTTTCTATTCCCATTAATACAGAAGATCTTGAAATTAATGTTTTCATTGTTACTGATTTTCCAGCTCCTGATTTAGCAAATATAACCATGTTATAATTTGTTAATGATTGGTGAAAATTATCAAATAAAATTGGTGTTCCTGTTTGTTTATTAAACCCTAATGGAACTCCTGTAGAATGTCCAACTTCTGATGTTGTAAAAGGAAAAGTTGTAGCCATTGAACGTCTATCAAATGTATGTAATTTATTTATTTTATCTTCCATTAATGGAAGATTTGATTTAAAAGCATCTTCTTGCATTGCCCATGCTGTTTTTACTCCTACTAAAGATTTAGACATCTCTGTTGATAATAATTTTGTGAATTTATCTAAATCTTCAATATTATATGAGTATATTGTAGATATAATTGAAGCTTCAAATAATTTATTAAATCCTGCTGCTATCTCATCTCTTAATTGTTCGGTTTCTACTCTTTTTTGAGCTAGTAAACTTTCTCTATTTATATTTCCTTTATCTGCTGCAACAATTCTTTCTGTTTCTAATTCATTTATAACTTTATTTAATTCGCTTTGAGAACGTGACTCTGGTATTGGATTTATATAAATAGATGTATTTATATCTCCGAAAAAATATAAATCTCTAAATAATTCAGGAAAAGTACACATTCTTGGAAGTGCTGACACAAAGAAACTTCTCGCATATCTTTTCATGTTTGATATAATCTCTAAATGATCAATATCAGATGCATCTATTCCAGATGGTGCTATTAATTCTTTTATCGTCTTTTTTCTTAATATTTCTCTTTCTTTATTGTTCTGAGTTTCTTGAACTTGTTGTTTCTTTTTTGCCATTTGCCCTTCCTCCTTTCTTCTTTTTTCCTTCTTCTAATAATTTCTCTACTGCCTCTGCAGCTACATCTTCCCCTATATAGTCTTTATTTTCCTCAAGTATTAGTTCAACCATTTGGTCGATAAGTTCATCCATTGATTTTTCTTTATTTTCAACATTTAACATTTTTTCTGTTTTTACTTCATTTATTAGTTCTTGAGCTTTGTCAATTGCTCTACTTTCTATTTCTTTATCTAAGGCTTGCATCTTTTTATCTAATACATCAGGTGCAGTTGAGTAAATTTCATCACATCCTGCAGAAATAGCTTTTTGTATTGCAAACACCTCTGCTTCATCTCTGTTATATGCCATAAATAGTAATTCTGCTAATTCTATTGAGTTTAAAATTTTCCCATTAACTCCGCATACAGATAATGTTCTTATTATTGATTGTGATCTATTGTATAGTTCTGAAAAAGCTATATTTTTTATTTCATCTTTATCAAATTCATTACTTCCTAACTCTGCTGTATAATAAGGAATTACTATATAATATTTTTTTGTTGATATATTTTTATTTAAATTCATTTTTTCAGTGTTATATATGATATCATTTCCATATTCATATAAATTTCTTTGTTTTGTATATTCAAATAATGCTCTGTTTTTTTGTTCATCTGTATAACTACTTGAATTTTTCATTTCTTCATAGTTAGCTTTAAGTCTAAGTAATTTATCTTCTACTTCTCTTACTTTTTCTTTATATGTATTTATACTATCTTCTAGATTTATTGTTCTTGTTTGAATATATATCTGTATAGGGTGTCTTAAAATATTTAGAAATTGCACATATCCTTCTTCTACACCATTTTTCTCTACTTCAGACATTAAATCATAATTAACACCTTGGCATTCTACTACCATTAAATATCTTTCGCCTTTTTTTTGAACAATCATATTATCTTCTATTTTATCAAATTCCATAAAGTTAAATATTGATTGTTTACCATAACCTGTATTTTTGTTTTTATTATTATTTTCTCTATTTGGCTCTACCTCATCTTTAGGCTGATTTTTTTCTTTATTTGCTACACCATCTTTTATTGTTAATACTATATACACTACAATTAGCACTACAAATAATATTAAAATTCCTATTAAAGAATATATTAAAATATTAGATAATTGTTCATTGCTCATCTTCTATTTCCTCCTTTGTATACACATATATCTTGTCTTTCTTCATTTTAAATTTTATACTTCTTTTAATTACCTCATCTAAATTCTCTCCTCCAGCTTTTTTTCCAAGTTCAAAGGAGTTATTTTCTGGTATTTTAAATGTTCCTATGCAGAATCCTATTAATCCAAATAATAAAACAAAAATTATTCCAACTATTGTTAATTTTATCAATTTAAACAAAAAATAAAATATTCCTCCTATTGCAGCACCTATTGCTGTATATATTAATGCTTTTATAGAAAAAATATATAATATTCTGCTTTCTCCTTTTGTGTTTCTAGGTATTCCATATGTTCCCATCTAAAAACCTCCCATTTTTCTTAAGTTTTATATATTTTATATATTATAATTATATCAAATATTGTAATTAATTGTAATGTTTTACAGAAAATATATTTATAATTTAATATATTTGTAATAATGTTGTAATACTATATTTGTACTATTTTATAGCAAGCTATTTTTCTTATTATAAATATCCCTAAGGATTAACTATTTTGTTTATTCATAATTTATATGTATTATAAAATTGAAAGGTTTATTAACATTGTAGAGTAGTCATGCGTGTCAATAGCGTTTTTCTTTTGAGCCTGCGAAAAAGAAAATACCCTATTGACAGGTAGCTTGACGGCTATAAATATAGCACTTTTCTATATTGTAGAGAAGCCATGCGTGGTGATAGCACTTTTCGTTTGAGTCTAACGAAAACGAAAATGTCCTATCACCAGGTAGCTTGGCGGGCAAAAAAAAGAGGAGTTAAACTCCCCTTTTTTATTTACCAACCATGTTGTAAATAACTCCTGTTAATGCTGAAGCACCAAATACAAATACTGCACCTATTATATAAGGTAATAGAGTCTTTTTGTATTCTGCTTTTTCTTCTGCACTACCTAGCATATATTTAACACCTAATACTATTAATATTACTATTGATGCTGCAGATCCTACTATCGCAACTATATTAATTATATTATTACTCCATTTTGTTACGTCTTTTGTATCAATACCATCAGCTGTTCCAGTAAAATTACCTGGATCCACACCAACTTTAGCTGCGAAAACATTAGATGTTAAAGATATAAGCATAATTGCTATCATTACAATTGTTACAATTTTTATTGCTTTGTTAATTCCTTTCATTATTTTTTCCTCCTTTATAATATATATTATAATTTCACTTTATAATGTGAAAATTTTAAAATCTAAATTATGGTAAAGTTTTGTAAACAAACCCTGCAATAGCAGAAGCACTAAATACAAATATCGCTCCTACAAAATATGCAAACATCGTTTTTTTATATTCTGCTCTTTCTTCTAATGAGCCTAACATATATTTGATTCCTAAAATCATAAGTACTATAATAGAAACTGCTGAGCCTATTATAGCTATTATTCCAATAATAGCATTTCCTGCATTTTTTACTGTGCCCGCACCTTTAGGCTGAGTACCTGTTAAATCATTAATTCCAAATCCATAAGAAATATTAGCCATTAAACAAATTATATTTATTATTGCTATAAATACAATAAAATATTTTAGTATCTTTTTCTTCATATAAATCCATTCCTTTAAATTGATTTTTGTAATATATTAACTACCATTTTCCATATCCCAAATGCTCCAAATATTACTACACAACCTATCAAATAAGGAGTAAGCAATTGTTTATATTTAGCTTGTTCTTCAATACTTGATGCCATTATTTTTATACCTAAAAATATTCCAACTGCAACTGCTACAACTAATCCGATAGCTAATAGTGTATTATATATTACATCAGAAATACTTTTTATTCCATCTTTTTCTATTAAGTCTTCTCCTTCTTTTGCTCCTCCCTCTATAAAATCATCTGCTTCCTTCACAAAACCATCTATTGAAAATGATGATTCATCAGCAAACACATTATTAGTAGGTATTATTGTTAAAATCATTATTAATATTAAAATTATTTTTGTTAAAACAGTTTTATTCATTTTTACCTTCTTTTATTATCCTATTATCCAAAAACTTTTGTGAATTTTGCCACAAACCCTAAAATATTAGTTATCGAAAATACCATTATTGCTCCTATTAGGTATGGAAACAATGTTTTTTTGTATGTTGCTTTTTCTTCTAATGAGCCTAACATGTATTTAATTCCTATAATTAATATTACTACAACAGATGTAATACTTCCTATTAGTTGTAAAATACCAATAACATCATTTCCTATGTCTTTTATTTTTCCTCCTCCTGTCATATCTCCTGGCTTCCACTCATCTGTATTTATTCCTACAGAAGTTACATTATAGAAAGAAACAAAAATAGCTACTAACATAATTATAATCATTAATTTTTTTAGAAA
>CAOPQH010000049.1:8006-10319 GCA_948505485.1 uncultured Clostridia bacterium | reverse complement strand
TGTAAATTTTTAAATTCTTTTAATACATCTAAATCAACTTTTGCATTATTTTTAACTATTTGTTTTTCTAATTTTTCTTTTATATTAAATTTTTCTAATTGCTTTTTTGTTATAATTACTTCTAATATTTTTATTTTAAATAATTTTAATTTTATAATAAATTTATAATTTTCTTTAATATGTCTATTGTTTATTTTATCAGTAGATATTTTTAAATTTTTTATAGCTATTTCTATTTTTGAAAACATTAATATTGCAATTAAAAATAATATTATTAGTAATATTGATAAAATAAAAAACAATACTATCGTCTCCTTTTTAGAAAACTTTAGTATTATTTTTTCCTAATTTTTCTTTTTTAATCTTTAATTATTTAATTTATTATATATTAATGTTTTTGTACATATCTTTTTACTAATATTTCACCAAATAATTTATCTTGATTTGTTTGTACTTTGCTTCTTCTAGATAATTCTAATAATCCAGAAAAAGCTGTAACTACTTCTTGTTTTTGATGTTTTTTTAATGAAAATAATTTATTAAATACGAAACTTTTTTGTTTTATTAAAATTTTAAACATCTCTTTAACTTTACTTGCAACTGTGAATTTATCTGTTATTGCAATTTTTTCTATATTGTCAGCATTCTTATTCTTTTTTTCCTTGTTTATTTGTATTACTTTGGAGTATATACTTGGTATTAAGTCACTTTCAAAATTTGTATTTAATTTTTGCTTTGGTAGTTCAATGTATTCTGGTGTTTTGTATATTCTTCCTGCACTTTTTTCATAATCATTTTTTAATGTATTTACTATTTCTTTATATTTTTTATATTCTATAATTCTTCTAACTAATTCATCTTCTGATATTTCTTCTTCGTCATCTTCTTGTTTTGGTAATAATTTTTTTGATTTTATGTATAATAAAGTTGATGCCATTACTAAAAATTCACTTGCTATTTCTAAATTTAATTTTTCCATTTGCTTTAAGTATTCTAAATACTGTTCTGTAATTTCACTTAAATTTATATCATATATGTCCATTTTGTTTTTATCTATTAAATGACATAATAAATCTAATGGTCCTTCAAAATTATCGATTTTAATCTTATATTTTTTTGTTTCTAATGTTAATATATTTTGCATTATGATACCTTCCTTTTAATATTCCTCTAGTGCTGTATTTATATTTTCACTTTTATATCCTTTTTTATATAAATATTGCTTTATTCCTTCTTTATCAATAGTAGACTTTTTTTTCAAAATAATATTTGTTGCTGACTTTATCTCATATTCATTTAATTCTTCTTTATTATTATAAAAATAATCTTCTTGCAAATTTTTATCAATTCCTTTTGAAATTAATTTGTATTTTAATTCTTTTATTGAACGATTTTTTAATGCTTTATATTCATTAACGAATTTTTCTATATATTCTTTATCATCTATATATCCCGCTTCTTTTAAGTAATTTATAGAATCTTCTAAAAGTTCTAATTCAATTGTGTTAGAAAATTTATTTCTGATTTCATATTCACTTCTTTTTTTATACATTATATATTTTAAAATTCGCATTTTTGCATTATCAAAATCCTCTGCTGAATACATATAATACCTCTTTTCTAGTAATTATTCTACTATAATTTTGTAAAAAATTCAAGAATACTTTTCAATTTCTTCGTTTAAAAAAAATGCTACATCTCCTTTATGAATTTAATGAGTTTTTTAAACATATATATCTTTATAAATTTTATAATCTCTTAATATTTTTCTAACATAATTATTAGTCTCCTTATAAGGAATATTTTCAATATTTGAGCCATCTTCTTTTAATGTTTTATCTTTTATCCAATTATCAACTTTGCCACTTCCTGCATTATAAGCAGCAAGTGCTAATTCTATACTTTTATATTTAATAATTAAATCTGATATATACTTTACACCTAATTTAATATTTACATCAGGTTTTGACAAATCTTTTTCATTATAATTTATCTTCATACTTTTTGCCACATCTTCAGCCGTAGAATTCATAAGTTGCATTAATCCTTTTGCATTTTTATGCGACTCTGCATTTTGATTAAAATTACTCTCTGACTTTATAATTGCATATATCAAATTATCATCTACATTATATTCTTTAGCATATCTATTAACATACTCAGAATATTTTTTAGGATATATTTCTTTTAAAATAACATCTTTATAATTGAATAGCAAAAAAATTATTATAGCAATTGCAATAAATAAAAAAATTATTAGTTTCCTTAACAACTTTATCATTTAGTAAAATCTCCGTTCTTTTTTCAATAAAT
>CAOPQH010000049.1:0-7906 GCA_948505485.1 uncultured Clostridia bacterium | reverse complement strand
TCAGAAATATCAGCTATAAGAGGCACATCTAATTTAATAGCACTTTCCATACTAGATTTTATAATTTGTTTAACTTCTTCTTTTTCATCTTGTAATGCCTCTATCATCATTTCATCATGGACTTGAAGCACTATTTTAGATTTTAAATTTCTTTGTTTTAATTCTTTAAACACATTTATCATAGCAATTTTCATTATATCTGCTGCAGTTCCTTGTATAGGTGTGTTCATAGCAGCACGTGATCCAAATTGCCTTACCATATAATTGTTAGAATTTAATTCAGGTATATATCTTCTTCTATTAAATAAAGTCTCTACATAACCTTGCTCCTTTGCCGTTTCTGTTATATTTTCCATAAATTCTTTTATACCATTATACTTTTCTAAATACTGTTCTATATATTCTTTAGCTTTCTTTCTTGAAACTCCTAGTTGTCCTCCTAATCCAAAATCGCTTATACCATATACTATACCAAAATTTACCGCTTTTGCTTGACTTCTTTGTGTCTTAGTTACTTCTTCTAATGGTACATTAAATACCTTTGATGCTGCTTGCTTGTGAATATCTTCATTGTTGTTAAAAGCATCTATCATATTTGCATCTTTTGATATATGTGCCAATACTCTTAATTCTATTTGAGAATAGTCTGCATCTAAATAAACTTTATTTCCTTCAGGTTTAAAAACTTTTCTTAATTGTTTTCCAAGTTCAATTCTTGTTGGAATATTTTGCAGATTAGGCTCTGTTGAACTTATTCTTCCTGTAGCTGTAATTGTTTGATGAAAAAATGAGTGTATTCTTTTTGTTTTAGGATTTATATATTGTTTTAAGCCTTCAACATAAGTAGAATTCAATTTCATTAATTGTCTATAATCTAATATTTTTTGTATTATTGGATGATCATCAACTAATTTTTCTAATACATCCACATCTGTTGAATAACCATTTTTTGTTTTCTTGTATACAGGTAATTTCAATTTTTCGAATAATATAACTCCTAATTGTTTTGTAGAATTTATATTAAACTCTTCTTCTGCTAATTCATATATTTCTATTGTTAGCCTATCTAAATTATATTTTAGCTCTGTTCCAAAATTATTTAATTCTTCTTCTATTACATGCATACCATTCCATTGCATATCTGCCAAAACTTCTGCTGTTGGCATTTCTATTTCTTTAAATAATTCAACTGCATTTATTTTTTCTAGTTCTATCATTGTACTTTTATAAATTTCATTAATACAATATGCATAAATAGACTCTTTATATTTATTTATATTATCTGTTTGCTTAGGTGCTTCGTCAAATAAATTTATTTGTTTTTGCTCATTTTCTTCTATTCCTAAGTTTTGCAAATATTCTTGTATGTCTATTTTTGTGTATTCTAAACTTAACGCTTCTATCGGATATTTATTGGTTGTAGGATTTAATAAATATCCAGCAATTTCTGCATCGTACTCAATTCCTTTCATTGTTATATTTTCTTGCTTTAGTAATATATAATCTTGTTTAATTTTATATCCATATTTTTTTATTTCTTCTGATTCAAAAATTGTTTTTAGGTCATTAATATTAGTTATTTCTAAGTAATATATTTCACTCGTTTTTTCACTATATACACTTATAGAAGTTATCTTTTCTTTTATTATTTTTTCGGGATTTTCGTCTTTTTCTGTTCCTAAATAATACACAATTTTTTTATTTTTTATTATATCTTTTTCTATATCTTTAATTGTTTGTATTTCTTTAATTTCAAATAAATCTTTTAGTTCTTTTTTTGTTTCTATATTTTCATTTTGTAAATTAAATCTTTCAATATATCTATTAAATTTTAATTCTTTAAAAATTTCTAAAACTTTATCCTTGTCCCATTCTTCTACTTTAAAGTTTTCTAAAGTATCTTCTATTGGAACATTTATGTCAATTGTTCCTAATTCTTTTGACATTAAAGCTAATTCTTTATTATCTATAATTTTTTCTCTTTGTTTGCCTTTTAAATCATCTTCATTATTTTCTACTTTTTTATATAAATTTTCTATACTACCATACTTTTGCACTAATGATAAAGCAGTTTTTTCTCCTATTCCTGGAACTCCTGGAATGTTGTCAGAAGAATCTCCTTGCAATCCTTTTACTTCTATAAGTTGTTTAGGCTCTATACCATATGTTTCTATAACTTTATTTCTATCAAAATTTTCAACTTCTGTTTTTCCGCCTTTAGTTCTAGGAATTCTAATTGTAACTTTATTAGTTGCTAATTGAAAAGTATCTCTATCTCCTGATAATATTGTTACGTCTAATCCTTGTTTTTCTGCGTATCTAGATAAAGTACCTAAAATGTCATCACCTTCATATCCTTCTTTTTCTACTATATCTATATTCATTGCTTCTAATATTTCTTTTATAAGTGGCATTTGTTCAGCAAGTTCATTAGGCATTCCATGACGGTTTGCTTTATAGCCATCATATAATTTATGCCTTTTAGTAGGTCCTTTTAAATCAAATGTTACTACTAAATATTGTGGATTCAAATCTTCTAGTATTTTAAATAAAATTGATAAAAATCCATATACTGCATTTGTATATCTTCCATCATTTGTCATTAGCATTTTATTTCCCATAATACCATAAAATGCTCTATTCATTATGCTGTTTCCGTCTATTAAAACTATTTTATCCATAATTTCTCCTTTTTTAGAAGTTGGAGGTTGGAAGTTAGAATACAAATAACTTCTTTGAAAGATTCACTTATACTCTAACTTCTGTTTCTTTAGCATCTAACTTCTATTATTTTTATATATTATAACAAATTCATCAGTATAGTATTTATTCCATATATTTTGTTCTAAATCTATTTCTTCTTGTTTTTTTAATACATATACATTGTTTGATGTATTATCTAAACTGTTAGGTATTCCAAATTTATATTTTCCAAATTCCTTTACTATATTAAAGGAATTTTTACTGTTTTGTAAATATTTTACTGTGTTTATAAATTCATACGGATTAGTTTTTTCGTAAAATAAGATATAAATATATGGCTCTTTAATGTTTGCTGAAAAATATATATTATCAGCATCTAGTGTTTGTACATAATTTAACATCTCATCTATTCCAGCTTCAAACACATAATTTTTATTAAAATCATTTTTTATATATTGATTGGTAAACCCTACAAATGCTAGTAAATAGAAAAATATAAATGTTGATTTTAAAGTTTTGTCATATTCTAATATACTATAAATACCAAAAATTGTATATATAATATAAGGAATCATTATAATGTTTATCCTATTTATATTAGGAGAACATACAAATAATAAACCAATACTTACAATAAACCAAAGATTTATTATGCTATTAAAAATATTATCTTTGTTATTTTTGAAAAACATCTTCTTTAAACCTATAACTGTAAATGGTAATGAAAAAATATATATTATTCCATAGAAATTAAAAGAATTCCATGGTAAACCATCTTCTTGTAATATTAAAATTTTTATTGAGTTTATAAAGTTATTTTTACTTACAGTTAAAAAGTCTTTTGAAAATATAGAAGATATTTCTTCATATCTGTTAGTTGTTAATCTTGGAATAGTTATAAATCCAAATTTTACTTGTGGTAAATCGAAATTATTTATAATAACAAATATTATAAGCGGTGTTGCTATTAAAGCTGATATTGCTCCTGCTAATACTGCCTGTCTTATTTTTATTTTCTTTTTTAAAATTAGTATTATTAACACTAAAGAAACAAAAATTGGCAAAAAGAAGTATGAAGTACCATATGCATATGCAGATAATCCTATTATAACAAATGAAAAATAAAACAATATTTTATTTTTGTTTTTTATTCCAAATATTAATAAAGTAATTGCTAATAATATCATATCTGGAAATATGTTAGATTCTAATCCCCACCTACTTTTCATTATATGCCATGGGCATATTGAAAAAAAGAATAATCCTATTAGTGCAGTTTTATTGTTAGTTGTTTTCTTTAATAATATATATATTAATATCAATGAAATACAACCTATTATTGCCATTGGTAATCTAACTGCAAATATATTTAGTCCTAATAGTTTTATAAATGGTATCATAATATAAGAATATAATGCATTTTGTCCACTTCCCCAAGCCACTAAATGAACAGGCCATGAATTTCCTGTTCTATCTATTCCATAATTTAATAAGCTATATGCTTCATATCCAGAAGATACTTCATCGCAATTAAGTGCATTTGGAAATATATCTATTCCAAAAAGTCTTACTGAATTTCCAAGTATTAATATAAAAAATGCTATTATTTCATATTTATTATCTTTTAAAAAAACTTTAATACTTTTTTTATTTACTATATTTCTACATACTGGCTTTACTAGTACTATACTTGAAAATGCTAAACATAAAAATATGCTTATAACAGTTTGTGTCATTGCAGTTCTCCTTATATTTTTTCACATTATATCGTAATTTTTAAATAATTTTTTTACGAAATATTATACAATTTACATGAATTTCTAATTTGAATTTTTAGATATATATTCTACTAATTTGTTTATTGCCTTTCCTCTATGGCTAATTTCATTTTTTTCTTCCATAGTCATCTGTGCAAATGTTCTTGTATCATATAAAAATATGGGATCATATGCAAATCCACTTTCTCCGCATGTCTCTTTTGTTATCTTTCCTTCACATATCCCTTCAAAAATATGTTTTTCTCCTTTTGTATCTATATAACAAATATCACATTTAAATCTTGCTGTTCTTTTGTCTTGCTCTATATCTTTTAATAAATTTAAAATCTTATCTATTTTATCTTTGACTGTTGCATTTGGTCCTCCATACCTCCCAGAATATACTCCTGGCTCTCCATTTAATGCATCAATTTCAAGTCCACTATCATCTGATATAACTGGCATGCCTAAAGTTTTATAAATTGCTTCTGCTTTTAAAATTGCATTTTCTTCAAAGGTCTTTCCTGTTTCTTCAACTTCTATGTCATACCCAGCCTCTTTTTGAGATATAATTTTTATATTAAATTGTTTTACTTTATCTGAAATTTCTTTTACTTTATTTTGATTGTTACTTGCTAAAATTATAGTTTGCATTTAATTACCTCCATTTTTAATTTTTGCATTAGATTTATATCATATTCTGTAACATCATATTTGTCAATTTCACACTAATTCTATATCTATAAATCTTACTAACTTATTTTTAGATTTTAAATATCTTTTTACGTCTTTTTCAATTATTAAATATTTTTTTATAGTTATATTTGGGTTTACCTTTAGTTTTAAAAAAACACTATAGTATGTAGACATTTTTATTACCTTAATGCTTTTTACTTCTAAATCTTTAAATTTTTTTAATTCATCAATCATTAATTCTTTTATTTCGCCATTTTCTTCATCATTAACAAGAATTCCTCTAATATTATGTGTTATCATTTTTATTGATGTGTAAAATACATATATTGACATTCCTAAACAGCCAATCTTATCAACATTAATATTGATAGAAATGTAATTTTTAAGTAATGTTAGTATAAATACTAGCATTACTACACATGTTGATATAAAATCGGCATTTGATTCTTTTGCAGCTTCAATCATTAATTCACTTTTATATTCTTTCCCATAATTTCTTAATAATTTCACAACAATGAATTTCATAACTAGCACTGTTAGAATAGCAATTAATAGATATATATTAGTAGTTATTTCTCCCTCAAAAAAGAAAAATTGATATAAAATAAATATTCCAATTAAAAATAATAATGAGCCTGTTAAAAGGTTTGCTATATAATATACTTGTCCATATCCAAATGGATATGTTTTATTTGCTCGCCTTTTACCAAATTTATTTGCAATTAAACTAGTAATATCTGTAATAAAATCCATAAATGATTGTATTGAATCTGCTATTAATGTTGAAAATGAAAATAATATTCCCGCTGTTAATTTTATTGAAGCAACTATAAAATTTAATAACATTGTGACAATTATAATTTTATTTTCTTTCACTTTAATAATTTCTCCCTTTTAGCATTATACTTTAGTTCATTTTTTATAACCTAATACTGGTTGTATTTGTTTTCTTTGAAATTATTATAGTATAAACCAATATTAATTACAATAACTTTTTATGATTATTTAATTAATTATTGCTATTTTTCCATTTCTATTATAAAATGTAATCAAACATTACAAAAGAAAGGAGGAAATACACCATGGAAAACAATAAAATAACTGTAAATTTAACAACTATCATTATAATTGCAGTTGTCGTAGGTGCTTTATTTGTTGGTATAATCTCATTCGTAGTTTATAATAATATAAATAAAGATAATAATACCACTTTATCTAAAACACAAGATACAGAACAAATTCAAACTTCTGCTACTTTAAACGAAGAAACAAATAATGATAACAATACTTCTCTAAATAACTCTGGAACTACTGATAGCAATAATAATTCTGCTCAACAAAATGTATCTTCAGCACAATCAAGTTCTGTAACAGGTAAATCATCATCAAAATCTAATCCTTTATCTATTGGTGAATGGGGAATTGCTTCAAAACGTGATTCAGGTGATTATATAGATATTCCTGTAAAAGTTACAAATGTAATAAGAGGTAATTCTGCTACTCAAATGGTAAAAGATTATTGCAATAGTAGTTCTTCTATTTATAAATACGAAGATGCAAAAGATAAGATGGAATGGGCAGTTGTAGAATATACAGTTGACTTAACTAATATAAAAGGTTATTCTACTGGCAAAGATATAAAAGTTGATTCAAAAATTACTGGTACTGGAGATAATACTTCTATAAAATATAATGGTACTACATATATTGTATCAACTATGAATATGACTTCTGGATATAGCAAGGAAAATATTGCAAATGGTCAATTTGCCGTTCAATTACCTATTGGTTGTACAGATTATTTAATTGCTTTAGGTTCTTTATCACACACACAAGCATTTTTTAATGGTAAATAATCTAGATATAAAATAATTCCCAGCTATGCTGGGAATTATTTTATTGTGTTATCCATTTTACTAAATCTAAATTTTCACTATCTAATAGCATCTCATGAACTGGCATTACTCTGAATGTATATCCATAATCTCCACCTGTAACTAATTCTATTTTTGCAGTATATTCATATGTTTTATTTTCTTCATCTTCTTTTTCTAATTTCATTGGAATTATACTAACATTTTCAACTGTTCCATCTGCTAAAATTTTACCATAATAAACTTCTACTTTTACATTTTCTTTTTCTATGTTTGGTAGTTTTACTTGACATTTTACTTCTATATTGTTTCCTGCATCCATTGTAATGTTATCTAAATTATTTAGTTGTGAAATTTTAATATCTTTCCAATTTTTATATAAATCTTTTTTCCAAGAATTAAAACTTGTTACATTATCTAGTTCTGAATAATATTTATTAGTTAATTTGCATAATGGCATATATAAATTATTTGTATAATCTACAAGCATTCTTGCTGTACTATATTTTCCACCTGTGGTTATTATTGAATTTTTCATCATTTCTAGCCATCTTGGTGATATTTCATCTTGCTTTTTATCATAAAACATTGGTATTATTTTATTTTCTAATGTTGAATATATACTTTCACTATCTGCTCTATCTTGTTCTTCATATGAGTCGTATTCAGCATTTGTTCCTATTGACCATCCATTATTTTGGTTATATCCTTCTGCCCACCATCCATCTAATATACTAAAGTTTATAACTCCATTTACAGATGCCTTTTGTCCACTAGTTCCAGATGCCTCCATAGGTCTTCTTGGATTATTTAACCATACATCAACACCACTTATTAAATACCTAGACATTGCTATGTTATAGTTTTCAAGTACAA
>CAOPQH010000048.1 GCA_948505485.1 uncultured Clostridia bacterium | reverse complement strand
AAAAACCAAAAACCAAGAAAGAAGATTAAATAGTCTTCTTTAATTTTTTGCATAATAAGATAAATTGTGGTAACACAAAAAAGATACTAGCATTAATTTTTAAAATTAATTGCTGGTGTTTTAATATGGATACCTTTCATACAAATACTTTATAACATCATTTGCATTTTTTTCTGTAATATTAATATAAACTCCATTATCTAAACTAATCCACATATGAACATCATAATTTTCACAATTATCAATAAAAGCTCCAACAATGTCTGCAATTTCTACAGGATTATTATATTGTTTTTCCCATTTAAGAGAATTATATATTTCTAAATCTGTATCATAAAAAGAAGTAAGAAATCTATTAATTTCTCCTTTAATATTGCTATATAAATTAACACTTGATATCATAAAAAATCTCCAATCATTTATATAAATTAGTATTAAGAAAAAATATAATAAATATTCAGTAAATTTTTGTAAAATTAAAAAGTTATAATATTTAATATTAGTATTCTTAGTTACGTTTTTTTATAAGAAATAATATATAAAATTATGAAGATGAGCGGTCGAAATTAGCTTGAGCATGCGAAGATGAATAATTTCTATATATTATTTCTAGTTAATCGATTATAGTTATGAATTGTAATTTTATATTACATAAAAAATATTTACAAAAAACTATTCAAAAAAATAAAAATATGTTATACAATAAGAACAAATTATATAATATAGGAGAGGAATATGAATAAAAAATGGAAATTTTATAATATTAACGAAAAAAAAGTAGAAGAAATATCAAAAAAATATAATATAAATAAATTATTAGCAACAATATTAGTAAATAGGAATATAACAGAAGAAGAACAAATTAGAATATTTTTAAATCCCACAAGAAAAGATTTTCATGATCCATTTTTAATGCCAGACATGGATATAGCAGTAAATAGAATAATAACATCAATAAAAAATAAAGAAGATATAATAATATATGGTGATTACGACGTTGATGGAATTACAAGTACAACAGTATTAAAAAGCTTTTTAGAAACGCAAGGATTAAAAGTAGATACATATATTCCAAATAGATTACTAGAAGGATATGGGTTAAACAATAATGCAATCGAAGAAATTTCAACAAAAGACTATAAATTAATGATAACTGTCGACTGTGGTATTTCAGCAGTTGATGAAATTCAATATGCAAATACATTAGGATTAGAAACAATAGTAACAGATCATCATGAACCAGGAGAAGACTTACCAAACGCATTAGCTGTTATAGATGCTAAAAGAAAAGACAATAAATATCCATTTAGAGAATTAGCAGGAGTAGGAGTTGTTTTTAAATTAATACAAGCAATTAGTCAAAAATTAAATCTCGAAGAAAAAGAATACTTAAAATATTTAGATATAGTTTGTGTTGGAACGATTTCGGATATAGTCCCATTAGTTGATGAAAACAGAGTTATTGCAAAGCTTGGGTTAAAATTAGTAGAGCAAACTAAAAATTTAGGATTAAAATCTATAATAATGTCTTCAGGATATCAAAAAATAGATTCTAATTTAATATCTTTTGGAATAGCACCAAGAATTAATGCCTGTGGTAGAATGGGACACCAAGAAGATGCACTAAAATTATTATTATCATCTGATATAAATCAAGTACAAGAATTAACAGAAAAGCTAAATGACTTTAATAAACAAAGACAAGATACAGAAAAAAGAATATATTTAGAAGCTATAGAGCAAATAGAAGAAAATAATTTAGATGAAAAAAATGTAATAGTTTTAACAGGTGAAAACTGGCATCATGGTGTAATAGGAATAGTATCTTCTAAAATTACAGATATGTATTTTAAACCTAGTATATTATTGTGTCTTGATAATCAAACTAATTTGGGAAAAGGATCTGGAAGAAGTATATCAGGATTTGATTTATATGAAGCTTTAACTGAATGTGGAGATGTAATAGATAAATTTGGTGGGCATTCTATGGCTATAGGTATAACAGTAAAAAAAGATAAAATACAAGAATTCAAAGATAAATTTGAAGAGATTGCAAATAATTATAAAATAGAAGAAATTGTACCAATAATAAATATAGATGCTAAATTAAACATTGCAGAATTAAGCAAAGAAATAGTTAAATCATTAAAAGACTTAGAACCTTTTGGAGAAGCAAATAAAATGCCATTATTTGCATTTAAAAATTTGAAAATAGATTCAATAAGAGCTTTATCAGAGGGTAAACATTTAAAATTAACACTTAAGGATGATAATACAATTATAAATGCTATAGGTTTTAATATGGGGTATTTAAGTGATGAGTATTTAATTGGAGATAAAATTGATGTTGTTGGAACAATAGAAATTAATACTTTTAATGGGGTGGATAGTTTGCAAATTAATATTAAAGATATTATGAGGTCTGTATAATTTTATAACCGCCAAGCTACCTGGTGATAGATTGTTTTGCTATTTTATAGCCGTCAAGCTACCTGTCGATAGGGTGTTTTCTTTTTCGGCAGGCTCAAAAGAAAAACGCTATCGACACGCGTGACTACTCTACAATATCGAAAAGTGCTATCACCACGCGTGGCTACTCTATAGTTATAAATATATATTTTCAACAAAGCATAATGATAAATTAGAATAGTAGAGAAATGTAGGGGCGATTAGTAATCGCCCGAGCTCCAACGGTCTACCTGCAAATAGGGTGTTTTATTAAATAAAAATAGTATTAAAATATTAAGTAAAGAGGTAATTTTTATGCAAATGGGTAAAGATGTAACAATTAATGATGTTATAAATAAGAAGAAGCAAAAGAGTAAAAAAGTAGATGTTAAATTGATAATGAAAGCTTATGATTTAGCTGAAAATAAGCATAAAGAACAAAAAAGAAGATCAGGTGAGCCTTATATTGTTCATCCTCTTTGGGTTGCTTATACTTTGTCTGAGCTTGGTTTGGATGAAAGTACAATTTGTGCTGCTCTTTTACATGATATTGTAGAAGATACTGATGTAACACATGAATATTTGGTAAAAGAGTTTGGAGAAGAAATTGCTAACTTGGTTGCTGGTGTTACTAAATTAAGTACAATGCAATTTGAGACATTGGAGGAGCAACAGGTAGAGGATTATAGAAGAATGTTTTTGGCTATGGGAAAAGATATCAGAGTAATTTTAATTAAGTTAGCTGATAGACTTCATAATATGAGAACATTAAAATATTTAAAACGTGATAGACAAATTGCAAATGCAAAAGAAACAATGGAATTATATGCTCCTCTTGCAAATAGATTAGGTTTATATTCGATTAAATGGGAATTAGAAGATTTATCTTTTAAATATTTATATCCTGAAGAGTATCATGAATTAGTTGAAGGAATAAATAAAAAAAGAGACGAAAGATTAAAGTTCATAGAAAAAATAATGGATAAAATAAGAATTGAATTAAAAAAACAAAAAATAGAAGCAGAAGTTACTGGAAGAGCAAAACACTTATATAGTATATATAGAAAAATGCAAAGAGATAATAAGACATTAGACCAAATATATGATTTATTTGCTTTAAGGATATTGGTAAATTCTGTAAAAGACTGTTATGCAGCTTTAGGAGTAGTTCATGAATTATATAATCCTATGCCAAGAAGATTTAAAGATTATATAGCTGTGCCTAAACCTAATATGTATCAATCAATACATACAACACTACTAGGAGAAAAAGGAACACCATTTGAAGTACAAATACGTACTTGGGATATGCATAATATTGCAGAATTTGGAATTGCAGCACATTGGGCTTATAAAGAAGCTAATTATTTTGGTAAAGGAAAACAAGTTGTAAAAGTTGAAGAAGATAAATTGTCGTGGCTTAGAGAGACTCTAGAATGGCAAAAGGAGATGAAGGATCCACAAGAATTCTTAGAAACTTTAAAAACAGAATTGTTTGAAGATGAAGTATATGTTTTTACTCCAAAAGGCGAAATAAAAACATTGCCTAGAGGTGCTACATCAATAGATTTTGCATATTCAATACATGCAGAAATAGGACATCATATGACAGGATGTAAAATTAATAGCAAAATGATGCCTATATTAACACCACTAAAAAATGGAGATATAGTAGAAATAATAACTTCTGATAATTCTGAAGGACCTAGCAGAGATTGGCTTAAATTTGTTAAAAGCACAAGTGCAAAAAACAAAATACAAGCATGGTTTAAAAAAGCTCACAAAGCAGAAAATATAGAAAAAGGAAAAGAATTAATAGAAAAAGAATTAAAAAGAATAAGTATGTCTTATAGTGATTTATTTAAAACTGACTATATAAATCCAATGCTAGATAGATATAAATATAAAAATCTTGATGAAATGTATGCATCTGTTGGATTTGGAGCGATGTCACCAGTAAAAATAATTGCTAGGATGTTAATTGAATATAGAAAAGAACACAGAGAAGAAAATATAGAAAAAACTATAGAGCAATTATCCTCAAACAAGAGACAAAAAGTAAAACCTTCTTCAGGAGTGATAGTTAAAAATATAGATAATTGCTTAGTAAAATTATCAAAATGCTGTAATCCGCTTCCAGGAGACGAAATTGTAGGATACATTACAAAAGGTAGAGGAGTATCAGTTCATAGAAAAGACTGTGTAAATGTAAAAGAACTTATTTCAGAAGAAAATAGAATGATAGATGTAGAATGGTATAATGAAAATAAAACTTCCTATAATGTTGATATTGAAATTTATTCAAATGATAGACAAGGACTTTTGGCAGATATATTAAAAGAAATAGGAACAACAAAGGCAAAATTAATGGCAGTAAACACTAAAACAACTAAAGAGAAAATTGCTATTATGGAAATTACATTAGAAGTAGAAAATTTAAAAGAACTAAATAAGGTTATGAAGCTATTACGAACAGTAAATAGTGTATACGAAGTAAAAAGGAGAAAATAGAATGATATTAAAAGAACTAAAGATAGATACGTGGATAGGAGATCCTACAAATTGTTATATTGTGTTTGATGAAGATAGTTTAGAAACTATGGTTATAGATCCAGCTGGAGATGTTAATAAAATTACAGAAATGATAAATATATTAAATGGAAAACTTAAATATATTTATTTAACACATTGCCACGGAGATCATATAGGTGGTGTGAATGAATTAAAAAGAAAAATGGGTGGAAAAATCTTAATTCACAGATTAGATGCAAATGGACTTAATGATTCAGACATAAATTTAACAGAATATATTGGAATGGAAAATATAGAATTAGAAGCGGATTCTATAATAGATGACAAAGATTTATTACACTTAGGGAAATTGGAATTTCTTGTAATTCATACTCCAGGTCATACACAAGGAGGAACAGCTTTGTACTGTAAGCAAGAAGGATTACTATTTTCTGGAGATACTATGTTTAGAGGAACATGGGGAAGAACGGACTTACCTACATCTAGTAGAGTAGAAATAATCAACTCTATTTCAAAAAAATTATTAAAATTGCCAGATGAAACTATAGTATATCCAGGACACGGAAAAAGCACTATGATAGGAGATGAAAAACCAATTTACTTAGAATTAAAACCAAAAAAATTATAAGAGTAATAATTAATATAATAATAGCATATACTATTATATAGGCTGAAAAGGAGATAATAGTATATGTTTAATGTAGCAGTAGTAAATATTAAAGATATATTAAAATATCTAGCGGGACTAACCCTAACAATAGTAATAATTGTGGGACTTGCTAGATATTTTTATGCAGATAAAGAAAATATAAATGAAAAAATAAAGATACCATCAATATCTCAAAAAAGTTATATTGAATGTATGGACAAAACTATACCAGAAGTAATAGATCAAACTTATGAAGAAACAGATAATGATGAAGATAGCGAGAAAATGTTAGAAAAATTATTAAAAGTAGAATTAAGTATGCTAGGTGTAACAAATGTAAAAACACAAGATACAATAACAGTAGCAGAGAATATGAATAACCCAGAACTTACATTAGCAGATACTAATTTAAATACAGAGGTTGTAACAAAAAATCCTTTAGAAAATAAATATACAACAGAATATGGAAAAGTAAAAATAAAAAATGAAACAAGCTTTCAATTAACAAAAGATATGTTAAAACCTGATATAAATATAAAAAATAAAAAAGCTGTAATTTTTCATACACATACATGTGAAAGTTATACATCAAGCGAAAAATATACATATAAAGCTACAGGTACATTTAGAACAACTGATTTAAACTATACAGTTTCTAGAGTTGGAGATGAATTAGAAAAATACTTAAATAAATATAAATTTTCTGTAATTCATGATCGAACATTTCATGATTATCCTTCATACAGTGGATCGTATAATAGATCTTTAAAAACTGTAGAAGGTATTTTAGAAAAAAATAAAGATACTCAAATTGTAATAGATTTACATAGAGATGCAATAGGAAGTAAAAGCGATTATGCTCCAGTCGTTAAAATAGGAGATGATTATGCAGCACAATTAATGTTTGTTATAGGAACTAATGGAGGAGGATTGGTGCATCCTAATTGGAATCAAAATTTAAAATATGCTGTAAAAGTGCAGGAAAAGGCTGAGGAATTGTATCCTGGGTTGTTTAAACCGATAATTTTGAGGAATTCTAGATATAATCAACATGTAACTGAAGCCGCAAGTATAATTGAAGTGGGAGCTACTGGAAATACTTTAGAGCAGTGTTTAACGAGTATGAAGTATTTGTCTAAAGTAATTAATGAGGTTGTGGGTCCTTGATTATTATTTTAAAATATAGTATTATATGGTTAGTATTGTAATTATAGATTAAAAGTACTTTATTTATAACCGTCAAGCTACCTGGTGATAGATTGTTTTGCTATTTTGTAGTCGCCAAGCTACCTGTCAATAGGGTGTTTTCTTTTTCGGCAGGCTCAAAAGAAAAACGCTATTGACACGCGTGGCTACTCTATAATATTAAAAAGTGCTATCACCACGCATGACTTCTCTACAGTTATAAATATATATTTTCAACAAAATCAGAAAAGTAGAGAAGTGTAGGGGCGATTAGTAATCGCCCGAGCTTCAACGGCTTTGCTATTTTATAGCCGTCAAGCTAGCTATCGATGTGGTTATTCTATAATTTTGTGATGTGTTTAAAATAATAATTAAGTGAGGTATGATATGAAAATTTTAGCTGTTGGAGATATTGTTGGTGAAAATGGTGTAAGATATTTTAAGAAGGTAATGCAAATTGTTAAGGAAAAGGAGAATATAGATTTTGTTATTGTTAATGGAGAAAATGCTGCTGAGGGTATGGGAATAACTGAGAAAAATTTTAGAGATATATTGTCTTGTGGTACTGATGTTATTACAATGGGAAATCATACTTGGGGAAAAAAGGAGATATTTAAGTTTATAGATGACCCTAAAATTATAAGGCCTGCTAATTACCCAGAAGGTATAGTTGGAGAGGGTTATAGGATATATCAATGTAAAAATAAAAAGATTGCAGTAATAAATTTAATTGGACGAGTTGATATAAATGTTTTGTCTGAAAATCCGTTTTTAGTAGCAAATAATATATTAAGTAAAATTCGAAATGAAGTTGATATTATTATAATTGATTTTCATGCAGAGGCTACTGCAGAGAAAATTGCTATGGGTTATTTCTTAGATGGAAAAGTTACTGCTATATTTGGTACACATACACATGTACAAACAGCTGATGAAAAGATTCTTCCTAATGGAACTGCATATATAACAGATATAGGAATGACAGGACCTGAAAATTCTGTAATAGGAATGGATATAAAAGCATCAATTAAAAGATTTGAAACAACATTACCAGAAAGATATAAAATAGCAGATGGTAAGTCAATATTTAATGCATGTTTATTTGAATTAGATGATAATTCTTGCAAAGTTACAAAAATTAGAAGAATAAATCTTTAAATAATATTATATAGTAAATCTAAAAAGAATAACTGCTATAATGTCGAAAAAATATAATAATATGCGATGAAAAAATGTAAAAAATTTCCAAAAAATATAGACAACAATTTATATATATTGTAAAATACACATTGTAAAGTTGCAACAAAAATAAATTATAGGAGGCAAAAGAAAATGGAAATTTTAAAAATTTCAGCAAAATCAAATCCAAATTCAGTAGCAGGAGCTATTGCAGGATTGGTTAAAGAATCACAAAAAGCAGAAATGCAAGCAATTGGAGCAGGAGCTCTAAATCAAGCAGTAAAAGCAGTAGCAATAGCAAGAGGTTTCGTAGCACCAGCGGGAGTAGACTTGGTATGTATACCAGCTTTTGCAGAGGTAGAAGTAGAAGGAGAAGATAGAACTGGAATTAAATTGATTGTAGAATCAAGAAAATAAATTGTAAATTAAATATTTGGGGCTTTAATATTTCTTAATATAAAGTCTCTTTTTTTATATAGTAGGAAAGTTATGCCAGTGGCATAACTTTCCGTACTAGATGATTATGGCGGAAGTTAGATTTTGTAGCAGTTTCCACTGCGTACAAAATCTTGGTTTCGGTTTTTTATATATTTTTCTTGAAAAAATATTAATTTTAATGTATTATTACATAAGAAATAATAAGGTGGTGAGATATGAAAAACAATTCATTTAAATATATATTTTTAGGAATTATAATAATTTTAGTAATAACATCAATTATAAAGATTAATATAGATAAAAACAAAAAAGGAACTAATTTACAAGAATATACAACATCAGAACTAACAGAAGAAAATAAAATATCTGAAATTAATCTTGCAATAGCTGGACTAGATAGTATAAATCCTATATTAAGTAAAAACAAAAATGTACAAGATATATCAAAACTTATATATGAGCCATTAATAAATTTATCTCAAGACTATAAAGCAGAGTCTTGTTTGGCTACACAATGGGCTAAAACAGATAATAATGGATATATAATAAAATTAAGAGAAAATGTAAAATGGTCAAACAGTGAAAAATTTACATCAGCTGATGTTAAATTTACAATAGATAGATTAAAAGAAACAAGCTCAATATATTCTTACAATGTTCAACATGTTGTTGGAATAGATATTATAGATGACCATACTTTAAAAATAACATTAGATACAGAAGTTCCATTTTTTGAATATAATTTAACATTTCCTATATTAAGTTATAAGTATTATGAAAATGAAGATTTTTATAATACTGAAAAAAATAATACTACAGTAGGAACAGGAATATATGAAATTTCAGCAAGAGAAGATGGAAAAATAATATTAGAGCAAAATCAAAATTGGTGGAATTTACAAAATAATAAAATATCTGTTCAAAAAATAACAATAAATTTATATTCATCAATAGGAGAAGTTTATAACGGTTTTAAAATGGGAAATATTGATATGCTAGGAATAACAAATATGGATTACCAACAATATATTGGAACTATAGGTTATAATTCGAAAGAATATACATCAAGAGAACATGATTTTATTGCTTTTAACACTCAAAATGAAATATTATCTAATGCCGAAGTAAGAAAAGCTATATCTTTATGTATAGATAAAGATAATATAATATCAAGTGTGTATAATAATAAAAAAGCAAGATCATCTTTTCCTTTAGATTATGGAAGTTGGTTATGTAATGGATTAGATACAAATGTTGAATATAATCCTGGAAATGTTTCTACAATTTTATCTGAAAATGGATGGGAATATAAAAATGGAAATTGGCAAAAAACAGAAAACCGAAAAACTAAAAAAATTAATTTAAAATTAGTTGTTAGGGCAAGTGATGAACAAAAAACAAATGTGGCAAATACAATAAAAGCACACTTAGATCCTCAAGGAATAAGAATAAATGTAATACAAGCAAGTGATACACAGTATAATAATTATTTAGCAAATAAAAATTATGATATGATTTTGTGTAGTAGATATTTATCTTTGAGTCCAGATATGACAACATATTTTGGACAAAATAATTTAGCAAATTATCATACAGAAGAAATTCAAAATATTATGCAAGAAATAAATAATACTAATGATAATAATGTTTTGAAAGAAAAGTATAAAAGATTGTTAGAAATATATAAAAATGATGTTCCGTATTTTAGTTTATATACAAGTAAAAATGCTGTTACTTATAATACAAGTTTGGCGGGTGAGATTAATCCTAATTGGTTTAATTTGTTTTATAATATTAATACATGGTATAAGTGATTTTATAGCTATCAAGCTACCTGTGTATAGAGTATGCATTATTTTGTAGCCGTCAAGCTACCTGTGTATAGGACGTTTTCGACGGGCTCAAACGAAAAGTGCTATACACACGCATGACTACTCTACAGTTACAATTCACAGCCGATTTAATTTTGTAGTTTATAAGAAA
>CAOPQH010000047.1 GCA_948505485.1 uncultured Clostridia bacterium | reverse complement strand
AAGAACAAATCGGAAAGCCTTAATATTAGTATAATTTTAATTTTACTCTTTGGCTTTCCGTGAATTTGTTCGTGTGCCAAATTTATGTAATAAATTTGTGTACAATTGTTTTTATATATTAAAATAGAGCAAGCTCTATTTTAAACTTGCTCTATTTTGATATTTTATTTTTTCTTATCTTTTACCTTTTTTGTTATATTGCTTATATAATAAATATATTGCCCAAAATGGTATTATAGCTTGAATCATTATCATTGTTATTGTAAAAAATTTTCCTGTAAAATTATATATATAATCAACAATTGTTCCTTCATAATTTTGAGAAATAAACATTAAGTTACAATTATATATTGAATTTATAATATATGCTAATGCACTTATTACTATAATTAATATAAAATAATATTTAAAGTCATTTAATTTTAATTCTATATAGTTTGTAATAAGCATTAGCATTCCTAAATAAATCATTGTGCCATGCAGTACGAAACTTTGTATACTTATAAAATGAAATATAGGGTAAGTTCCTAAAGATGTTATTGGAGATATCAAAAATGCTATACCTGCTACAATACCACCTGTAGCTAAAAATACATCTCCTACTCTTTTTAATTTTCCTTTGCAACATCCACTAAATATTCCAGCATATAATACTAAACTGCAATAATATAGTGGAATATATGTATTCGGATTTGAAATATTACCTATACATATGTTAAATATTATTTTTAAGATTTCTAATATCCATAATACTATTGTAGATATTCTTATTATTTTTAAAACTTCTTCATGTTTATAATTACGAACTTTGTATAATAAAATTATTATAATTATTGATGTTATTAATAGCAATATAAAATGTGAAATACTAAATATTCCACATGCTTCATAATCTCCTGGTCTTGCAAAAAACATTTAATTCCTCCAAATTTATATTTTGTAACTAAAATAAGATACACTGTATTTAAAAATTTTAATCATGCCTTTTTTGTTCTTATTAATTTAATTTTTCTTTTATCTTTACAAGAGTGTTTAGTGCATCTATTGGAGTTAACTCATTTAAGTTGATTTTATCTACTTCATGTGCTATTTCAGCTATTTTGTAGTTGTACATGTCAAATTGTCCTTCTACTACTTTTTTACTTTCTTTTTCTGGCTTTTTATTTCTTAATATACTTTTTCTTTCTAATGTTCTTAATATTTCATTTGCTTTTTGTGTTACTACTTTTGGAACTCCTGCAAGTTTAGCTACATGTATACCATAACTTTCATCAGTTCCACCTTCTACTATTTTTCTTAAAAAGATTATATCTTCTCCTTTTTCTTTTACTGCTATAGAATAATTTTTTACACCTTCTAATTCATTTTCTAAATCTGTTAATTCATGATAATGTGTTGCAAATAATGTTTTTGCTCCACACTTTTGTTTATCAGCAATATATTCAGCTACAGCCCATGCTATTGAAAGTCCATCATATGTTGATGTTCCTCTTCCTATTTCATCAAGTATTACTAAACTGTTGGATGTTGCTTCTTTTAAAATTGTTGCAACTTCCATCATTTCTACCATAAATGTACTTTGTCCCATACTTAAATCATCAGATGCTCCAACTCTAGTAAATATTTTATCAACAATTCCTATTTTTGCTTCTATTGCAGGCACAAAGCTTCCTACTTGAGCCATTAAAGTAATTAAAGCAACTTGTCTCATATATGTAGATTTACCTGCCATGTTAGGACCTGTTATTATAGCTAGTCTATTTTCTTGTTTATCTAAATATGTATTATTTTGTACAAAACTTCCCATTCCTAATATTTTTTCAATTACAGGATGTCTTCCTTCTTTTATATCAATACTTCCTTGATTATCAACTATAGGCATACAGTAATTCATATCTTCTGCAACTTGTGCAAATGAAGCTAAAACGTCAAGTGTTGATACTACATTAGCTGACTTTTGAAGTCTTTTTACATTTTTAGAAATTTCTTCTCTTATTTTTGTAAAAGCTTCATATTCTAAATTTACTACCTTTTCCTCTGCACCTAGTATTTGATTTTCTAAATTTTTTAATTCTTCTGTTATATATCTTTCTGCATTTGTTAGAGTTTGTTTTCTTATATATCTATCTGGAACTTGTGATAAAAATGATTTTGTAACTTCTAAATAATAACCAAATACTTTGTTAAATCCTACTTTTAAATTTTTTATACCTGTTTTTTCTTTTTCTTCTGCTTCAAGTTTTACAATCCAATTCTTTCCTTCTGTTGTTGCTGTTTTTAATTTAGTAATTTCTTCATCATATCCAAGCTTTATTATTCCGCCATCTTTTATTGTCATTGGAGGGTCTTCAACTATAGCTTCATCTATTAGCCTATAAATATCTTGTAGTTCATCTAATTCTTGATATAATTCTTTTAATAAATCTGAATTTACAGATTTTAATACTTTTTTGATTTCTGGCAATTTTGATACTGAGTTTTTTAATGTTATCATATCTCTTGCATTAGCATTACCATATGCCATTTTTCCTGCTAATCTTTCTATGTCATATACTTTTTTTAAATTATCTATTATATCTCCTCTTAAAATTATATTGTCTTTTAATTCTTTAACAGCATTTAATCTTTTATTTATTTCTAAAACATCTATAAGTGGATTGTTAAGCCATCTTCTTAGGGCTCTTCCTCCCATTGATGTAGCAGTTTTATCAAGCACCCATAAAAGAGTTCCTTTTTTTGATTTATCTCTTAATTTTTCTGTTATTTCTAAATTTCTTCTTGCACTTATATCTAATTGCATATATTTTGATAGATTATATATTGTAATTTTATTAATATGATTTAATGTTGTCATCTGTGTTTGATTTAAATATTCTATTAATGCATTTATAGAAGATACGCATAATTTTTTATCCTGTATAGTTTTTATTTTATTATTATTACTATCTTCTAAATCAAATTTTAATTCAATTTCTTTACTATCATCATTGAAAAATTTATCATTAAATTTTGTAACATATATGTCAAATCTTTCTTTTATTTTTTGTATTTCTTCTTTACAATCAAACATCATGCTATTTGTTATTATTTCTGATGGAGTAAATCTAGCAATTTCGTCTAATAATGTAACAAAATTATTATCTTCTTTTATTTCACTACTATAGAATTCTCCTGTTGAAATATCACAAACGCTAATTCCAAAGAAAGTTCCACTTTTATAAATTGACATTATATAATTATTTTTTCTTTCTTCTAACATATTAGACTCTACAACAGTTCCTGGAGTTACAACTCTTATTACGCCTCTTTCTACAATTCCTTTTGATTCTTTAGGGTCAGTTAATTGTTCACATATTGCTACTTTATAACCTTTTTCAATTAATTTTGAAACATAGGTTTCAGCAGCATGATGTGGTACACCACACATTGGTGCTCGGTTTTCTTGTCCACAGTCTTTTCCTGTTAATGTCAGTTCTAATTCTCTTGATACTAAAATTGCATCATCAAAAAACATTTCATAAAAATCACCTAAACGATAAAATAAAATGCAATCTTTGTATTGTTCTTTTGTTTCAAGATATTTTTGCATCATTGGTGAATATTCTGCCATATTTATTACTCCTTTTCTCTATCATTAATTATTTTATCATTTTCTCTATTAATTCTTTGTTGTTTTCTTACTATTTCTAAATATTTCATATCTTTAATTAAACCTTGATGTGTAATTGTTCTTATTTTTCCAAGTGGTGTTTTACCACTATTAATCTTTCTAGTAGCTTCTGCAAAATTTCCATTACAAGCTTTTATTATTTCTTCCATTATACTTAATTTTTTATATACGTCATCCAATTCATCACCTTTAATTATTGGTTTATCATCTAAACTTTCTATTTTATATTTAATATCTTCTGGCAATTCTCTTTTTTGCATATTAGGTACATAACCATTTTGATATAAAGCTATTGTACTATTATTGTTATTTACAAGTTTCTTTATATTTCGTACAACAGTAGATCTAGCAATTTCTATATTATTATCTCTTAGTGCTTGTTCAATAGAAACTCTAAATTTCATTGCATATATTACTAATGCTTCGTAATCAATATGAGTATATGTTTTTGGTCTATATATTTTTTTATTTTCCATTTATTTTTTCTCCTTTTAAATACCACATATGTTCTGATATTATTTTAATATTTATAATACTTCCTATTAAGTCTTTTGAGCCTTCAAATATAACTACTTTATTACTATCAGTTCTTCCTGTTAGCATTTCTTGATTGTTTTTACTTTTGCCTTCTACTAAAATTTTTTGTGTAGATCCTATGTATTCTTGATTTCTTTGCGCTATTTGACTTTCTACTAATTGCTTTAATTTATCAAATCTTTTATGTTTTATTTCCTCTGGAATTTGATTTTCCATTTTATCTCCTGGTGTTCCTACTCTCCTTGAATATATAAACATAAATACTTGTTCAAATTTTACTTTTTTTACAACATCTAATGTGTCTTCAAAATCTTCTTCTGATTCTCCTGCAAATCCTACAATTATATCAGTTGATAGTGTTAAATTAGGTATTTTACTTTTCATTTTTTCTACTAAATTCAAATATTGTTCTTTTGTATATTTTCTATTCATTGTTTTTAACATGTTTGAACTTCCAGATTGTAAAGGTAAATGCACTTGTTTACATACTTTGTCGCAGTCCGCTATTGCTTCTATTACATCATCTGTAAAGTCTTTTGGATGCGGTGAAACAAATCTTATTCTTTCTATTCCATCAATTTCGTTTATTTTTCTTAAAAGTTTAGAAAAAGAATTTATTTCTTTATATTCTCCTGTATCTTCCATTTTCCCTTCTTTTATTTCTTGCATTTCTACTCTTAAATATGAATTAACATTTTGTCCTAATAACATTATCTCTTTATAGCCTTCTTTTGCAACTTGCTCCACTTCTTTTATTATGTCTTTTGGTTTTCTACTTCTTTCTCTCCCTCTAACATATGGAACTATACAATAACTACAAAAATTATTGCAACCATTCATTATTGTAATTGATGCTTGTATATTATTGTTTCTTTTTATTGGTAACCCTTCATATATCTTTCCATCAATGTCTAGCACATCTTCCAATTTTTTCTTTTCTTCTAACACTTTATATAAATTTTCTGGGAATTTATGAAGTGTATGAGTTCCAAATATTATATCAACATAAGGATATGAAGTATGTATCTTTTTTGTTATATGCTTTTCTTGCATCATACATCCACCTATTGCTATAATTGTTCCTTTTTTTTCTTTTATTCTTTTTAATTCTCCTAATTTACCAAAAAGTTTATCTTCTGCATTTTCACGTACACAACAGGTATTAAATATAACTAAATCAGCTTCGGTAAAATCGTCTGTTTTTGTATATTTCATTTCTTCTATCATTCCACATAATTTTTCTGAATCATTTTCGTTTAATTGACATCCCATTGTTAATATTGAGTATTGTAATCTTTTAGTCTTATTTAATTCTTTTACTTTATTTATATACTCTTTTTGAATTTTTATTTCTTTTGATGTTTCCAAATTTATATTCCTCCATTTACCTATGGGATATTTTATAATATTTTGTTATATTTTGCAAGAAGTTTATAGAACATATTATTATTTAAATTTGTATAAGAACAACTCGGAAAGCCTTAATATTAGCATAATTTTAATTTTACTCTTTGGCTTTCCGTGAATTTGTTCGTGTGCCAAATTTATGTAATAAATTTGTGTACAATTGTTTTTATATATTAGAAAGTCAGTATGACTTTCCTAATATATAAAACAAAAAAACAATCAATTATTTTTTAAAATTGTATTTAAAAAATAATTGATTGATTTTTTATTTTTATTTAAGACCATATTTTTTCTTGAATTTGTCTGCTCTACCACCTGTTGTATCTAATCTTAAATTACCAGTCCAAAATGGATGACATTTAGAACATACGTCTACCTTTAAATCTTTTTTTGTTGATCCAACTTCTAAAACATTTCCACATGCACATGTTACTGTCGTTGTGTTGTATTCTGGATGTATATCTTTTTTCATAGTGTGTTCACCTCTTTCTCAAATTATAATAATTTTGCCAAGCAATATATTAACATATTTTTTTAATTTTTTCAAGTATTATTTTGTTTTATTTTCGTTTTGTTGATACATATATTTCGCTGATGATAACAGTTCTTCATTTAATGATACTTTTTTAATTAATTTTGACATTATATTAAAAATACATGCTAATATTAAAATTAGCATACAAATTTTTTTCCAGTATTTTGCTAACATTTTTTTCTCCTTCATTATTTACCATAAATTAATTATACTATATTTTTCAATTTTGTCAATATTATTGCCTTTTTTGTTAATACTATAATATATATTTTAGTTAAAATTCACGGTCATAATTAAATTAACTAGAAATAATATATAGAAATTATTCATCTTCGCATGCTCAAGCTAATTTCAGAGAAACTTTAAACCAGCTGTGAATTGTAACATATTTTATTTGATTTTTGAAAGGATTTATTATGGATAAAAAAATTTGGATAACTATACTATTAATTATAATTTTAATTGGTGTTGGAATATATCTTTTTTATAATAAAAATAATGAAGATATAATTTCAAATAATACAACAGAAAATTCAGAAGTTAATGAAAACGCTTCTTCTAGCAACAATGATGAAAACAATACTTTTGAAGATACTTCGGATAATTCAAGCTACACAACTGAAAAAACAGGAGCAAATCAAACTACTAATCAAACTGTAGGTGCTACTAATCCTCCACCAAAAAATTTATCTGAAAAAGAAATTGCAAGTTTTTCTACAAAAATTTATACTAAAGATAGTGAAAGACAAAATAATATTAAACTAACTTGTTCAACATTAAACAATACAGATGTGGCACCTGGAAATACTTTTTCTTTTACAAAAACAGTAGGTAGATCAACATCTTCTAAAGGATACCAAAAAGCAGATATATTTACTAATGGTCAAAAAACAAAAGGATTTGGTGGTGGCAACTGCCAAGTAAGTACAACTTTATATAATGCTGTTTTAAAGGTTAATGGACTTTCTGTAACTGAAAGGCATGAACACAGTAATGACGTTCCATATATTAAAAATGGAAAAGACGCAGCAGTAGCCTATGGTAGTTATGATTTAAAATTTGTAAATAATTTAGATTATAGTATAAGGATAAAATGCTCTGCTACAGATAATAATATAAGTATCAAAATAATGAAATTAGAGTAATCTGATTTCATTATTTTTGTAATATTTATTTATTTAATACATAAATATATTATTAATATTTGAATGGAAATTTTAAAAGAAAGGATATGTATAATGTGTTTTATATATTCATTATACAAGGTATTTTATGAAATTTATAAATAAAATTTTTTTAATATTAATTACTATTTTTGTAGTTACATCATTTTTAAGTATGAGTTTTGCTTCTGATACAAAATATGTCTGGTCTCCTTTAAAATCTACAACTCCTACTTCTACTTCAGTAACTAATGTTGATAACAATAACTCTTTAAATTTAGAATCAGGTGCTGCTATTTTAATAGAACAATCCACTGGTCAAATTTTATATTCTCATAATGTTCATGAGAAATTAAGACCTGCTAGTGTAACTAAAATTATGAGTATTCTTCTTATAATGGAACAAATTAATAATGGTAATTTATCGTTAGACGAGCAAATTCCTTGTAGTGAAACCGCAGCTTCTATGGGTGGCTCTCAAATATGGCTTGATACTAGAGAAACTTTAAGTGTTAACGATATGTTAAAAGCTATTTGTGTTGTTTCTGCAAATGATTGTGTTGTTGCAATGGCAGAAAGAATTGCTGGCTCTGAATCTGCTTTTGTTAATATGATGAATGAAAAAGCAAGACAATTAGGAATGACAGATACAACTTTTAAAAATTGTCATGGAATTGATGAAGATGGTCATGTAACATCTGCATGTGACATATCTTTAATGTCAAAAGAATTACTTAATAAGTATCCTGAAATTACAAAATACACTACTATATGGATGGATAGCCTTCGTGATGGAAAATCTCAATTGGTTAATACAAATAAACTTATTAGAAATTACAAAGGTGCTACTGGTTTAAAAACAGGCTCTACTTCTCAAGCATTATATAATTTATCTGCTAGTGCTACTCGTGACGATTTATCTTTAATTGCTGTTATATTAAGAGCACCTTCTACAAAAGTAAGATTTGATGAAGCTCAAAAATTACTTGATTATGGTTTTAATAATTTTTTATATAAACAATTTGCTAAAAAAGATGACATAGCTAAAAATATAAATGTTTTAAAAGGAATAAATACAAGTGTTGATATTGCATTTGAAAACAACGCAGGTATTTTACTAAAGAAAGGAAATGAAAATGGTATTGATCAAATTATTAATCTTCCTGATAGTGTAAATGCACCTATAACTAAAGGTCAAAAATTAGGAGAAGTAACATATAGTTCAAATGGAGATACAATTTTAACCATTGACTTAGTATCAACTAAGGATATAGAGAAAATTAATTTATTTGCAATGTGTAAGAAAATATATAGTATGTGGTTTTCGTTTGGTCGTTTTTAAATACGATTATTTAATAAAAGCACCTGATAAAATTTAACAAGTTTATCAAGTGCTTATTTTTATAGTTATGCCTTCATAATTTTTCCTTATTTATTTTCTCCATTCTATTTTTACATTCCTTTATATATTCTGTTCTATTATCTGACATAATTCTTCATACTTATCTGTATAAGAATAATCTGCAATAACTATCTCCTTTTTAAATCATATCTATAGATTTTTTCATATTTACCATTATCTAATGGCGCATCTTCTATATCATTAAATCCCATAAGTCGCCAACACTCTAAATGTATTAATTTTCTAATTTTCAAAATAAATCATTATTCATATAATTTCTTCCACCATAATACATGTGAGAAACAAATACAACTTCATTATCTTCATCTATTGTGTAAAGTATTACATAATTATCAACAACTATTCTTCTATAAACTCTTTTTAATTCATCAAACTTTTCAATTTCAGTATATATTTTTGGTGCATCTTTAAGGCTTTGTACTTCTTGTTCAACTTTATTTATTAACCTTTTTGCTGCATTTTCAGCATATAAATCATCTGTAATATAATCATATATTTTATTAATTTCTTTATATGCTGTTGGTGTGATTATTACTTTATATTTTTTAGTATCCATATTTCTGTCTCAATTCCTTAAATGCAACATCAGATTTAATTCCTTCGCCATTTTCAATTTCTTTTTCTGATTTTTTTAATTTTTCTATAATATCAGTTTTTATATTATTTTTTTTATATTCTTCCATACTCATTACTATTACATCATTTTTATTATTTTTACTTATTACTATTTCTCCGTATTCATTTATCGCTGTTTCTATTTCTTGAATATTAGTTAATTGTCTCATATAATCCACCTCTCTTTTTTATACTATTTATAGTATAGCATAAATTCACTAATTTTGAAACATTTTTATTATTTTTTGTAAATACTTTTTAAAATTATTTTGATATTAAAGCTCTCCGATTTGTTTTTGTATAATATGTATATGCGATTATTGAAAATACTATTGTAAGTATTGATACAACGTTTGCAATTTTATTTGCTGTTGTTCCTGTATATTTCAATTTTAAAATTCCACTTTCACTAATTTTTGCTTCCATGAATCCCATATCATTCATATTTGTTTCTACTTTTTGTTTGTCTCCTTCGTGATTTTGTAAAGTTAAATCATATCCTAAATAATATATTCTAGGTAATTCTATTATAGTTTCTTGATTACAATTTTCTATTTTAGCTTTTAGCTCAGGAGTATTATTTTCTTGTATTTCTATATCAGCATTTCCGCTTTTTACTATTATATCTTGCGCTCTATTATTAAAATAATCTTGATTATTTATTGTTACTAATGGTAAATATTCTTTTTCCCATCCCATTCCCCAGTATGATACATCAACATCTTCTATATTACGTACTTGTATTTTATTAAAGTCATATGTTTTATATACTGTAAATGCATTAAATATTAAAATAAAAGCTAAAATCAATATTTTATATTTTCTTTGTTTTATATTTCTTACAGATAATGCTGATAAAATGCTTAATGCAATTATTAATATTGTCTCTAATCTCCATGCAAATTGTATCATTATCATCATTTTAGGTGCAAATCTCCATGGAAATAGATTTGACATTAAAAAGGTTGTTATTGTTGTTAATATAACTAAAAATTTAAAAAAGTTTTTTTCAGTTTCTTTTTTTAATACTTTTTTATTTATTATTATGGCTATTATTGACATTACT
>CAOPQH010000046.1 GCA_948505485.1 uncultured Clostridia bacterium | reverse complement strand
ATGTTGCTATTCCTTCTTTAGTATTATCTACTTCAATTTTATTTATAATTGTTACTTTATCTTTTACATCTTTTAAATTTTCTATATTGGTAAATCCTATTCCAATATCATTCAAAACCAATCTTTTCATTATTGAAGAACTTGAAACTTCATAATTAGCAATTAAAGATATGCTTTCTTTATTACAAAAATCATCTAGTATTTTCTTTTTAGATGATGGAGCTTTGGGTAGTATAAGAGTTTTATTTTCAAATTCCTTTAAATCTTTAATAGAATGTTTTTTTATATAGTTTTTGCTTGCAAAGAAACAAAAACTAGATTTTTTTAAAGGCATAATTTCAATATTTGAATATTTTTTGTTTTTATATGGTAAATTTAATACAACTATATCTAATTCACCATTTGCTAATTTCTGCATTAAGCTATCTGTTATTCCGCTACCAATTGAAACATCAATATCTGGATATTTCTTAATAAATGTTAAAAATGGCTCAAATATCAAAGATGATAATAAGGAATTCCCTCCACCTATTCTTATTTTACCTCTTTCTAAGTTAATATATTTTGAAAATATATTTTCTGCATTACTCATAGTTTCAATACTATCTTTTATATATTCATATAAGTTTTTACCTTCTTCTGTTAATTCAACGCCATTCTTATTTCTGTAAAGTACTTTGCCACCAAGCGTAGTTTCAAGCTTTTGTATAGATTGTGTTATTGCTGATTGTGAAATATACATACTTTCAGCAGTTTTTGAAATATTTTTATACTTTACTACTTCACAAAATACTCTATATAATTCCAAATTTGTATTCATATATTATCCTCCTAAATCCGACTTAAACATCTCCTGATTTGGTATATGTGGTACTGAAGTTTGTTTCAAAGATTTTGATTTTTCTATAACTTCTTTTTGTAATTCAATTTGAAATGTATTTTTATCAAGTGAAGTAGCTTTTGTTTGAGATACTACATTAGTTCTAATTGTATCGTCTAAATATTTTGCTTTTTCTCTATTTTCTCTAAAATTAACAAACCATCCTTTTATTTTGGATAATATACCTTGTTTTTCAACAACTGCTGGTAATTTTATTTTGCTCTTATCTTTTTTATCTTCAAAGTATTTGTTAATATCTATTCCATCTACACCATCAATAATTGTTCCTAATTCTTTTTCATCTATTGAAGATATACAAGTAAATCCTTTTCCTGGCTGAAAAGTAAATACTTTACTTGAATCATAACTACTACTTATTGAAGCTAATAACCAAAGTGGCATTCTACCAGATAAATAAAGGTTTTTACCTTCTTTTATTTGTGGTAAAATACATTGTTCATAATCTTCTAGTAAATATTTTTCTTTTGTTATATCAATATCCATAAAAACATTTTCTTTATTTTCAATAATGTTATATGATAGTCCCTCTACTTGTTTTAATCCTTTTTTCTTTGGTAGGTTTTTTATTGGAATATATGATTTTGTTCTTATATCATATGCACTTACATCTCTTGCTCCTTGTTTTTTAGCAGCTTTACATATAGTACACAAAACAAAGTTAGCTCTAATTCCATTTACTCTTACAAGTTGTCCAGGATTAACCTTCTCTTGCATAGATTGATATATTTGAGGTAGTGAGCTTTCAGGCCATCTAACTTTTTTTATAGGTGTACCATCTTCTGTAAAGATTTCTTTTCCATATCCTAACTCAAAGCCAAGCTCTGTGTCATCAATCATTGTTCCTTTAAATTCACTATCTGCAATTTCAGTTTTTTCTCCATATCTACTTTTTTGAACAATATCTGAAACAATTGCTTTTATTACTGGAGAATCTTCTAAAATTTTTCCTCTTTCTAAGCCTACTATTTTTCCCTGAAAATATGGTGTTCTTGAATATATTTCTTCTTGTCCTTCAAGACTTGAATCTAAACATCCAACACATTCTAATCCAAGTCCTTGTCCAAATTTTAACCATTCTTGTTTCTTTTTTTCATCACTACTTAAAACAACAAAACTATCACAATGCTGAAAAACTTGTTCATTTTCTTTTGACATTACACCACCAACATCAACTAATACTATATTATTAGTTTGATTATCTATTGTTTGACAAGCATCATCTATAAAACTTTTTGTGAATTTTCCTTTCTTTCTTACAATACTTGTTTCTTTTTGATTTTTATTATTACTCCAAGTTCCTTCGCCATCAGGGCAAGCTCTAATAATTGTATAAGCATTTGTAGGTAGCTTATCAATTAAATTTGCAATAAATACACTTTTTCCTGAATGAGGTGGTCCGCAAAAAACTATCTTCATTTGTTTCTCTCCTAAATTTTATATTAATATTTATATATAATAATACAATTATAATATATAAAAAAACAAAAAAATAATCAAGAGATTTGCAAATATTTTTTGAACTTTTTTATATTTTAGAAATAAGTATAACTAATAACAATGATTATAATTATTAATTTTACATAACAAACCAAGTAATGTATAATTAAAATGTAAGGTTATGTTTTTATAACCTTAAAGATATAGGAGGTTGATTTATATGTCAAAGAAAAAAGTAACACTAGAAGAAGCAAAAGAAATATTGGGTTCAGATAAAATATTTTATAATGGTAATAGAAAATTTAATGTAGTAGATGCAGGAAAATATCATTCTGGAATTACAATTGAAGTTCCGCAAGAATGGACTATAGATACAAGAAGAACACCAGAAAGTCCTATAAGTTATATATCTGCTAAAGAATTAACAGATGGAATGAATATAGACTTTGACGGTGATGCTAGCATTTTATTGGGTAGATATCGTTTAAGTAAAAATGGACGTCCTGTTTTCGAATTAACTGAACCAACAAAAGCAAGAGATACATTGGTAAGAGTAAGTTGGGGTGGTGCTTTTAATAGAACTCGTGGACAGTATGAAGATTATGCTAAAGAAATAGGTGCTTCATTCTTTACAAGAAGATCAAGTAATGGTGGTGGAGCAGGTAATGATTATTGGATATTACCTGTAGATTTTGTAAGAGATATGAAACCTAGAGATGTATCTGCAATATTGGCAAATATTGAACATAAAGAAAATGAGCGAGTTGCAGAAATAGATGAATATATTGAACAAGAAGATTTAGAAATAAAGAATTCGACTGAAAACAGGAATAGAATTCTTGAACAAATTGAGCCAATTATTCAAAATATTCAAACATTTAATCCAAACTTTGAATACACAGCTGGTACAGATAGTTTTACATATATAGAAAATCGTTATAGTTCTTCAAAAGCTATAAGATATACAGATAAATTAATCATTGAAATAGCAGGATTGTTAGAAAAAGCACAAAATGAAAAAAAAGCAAAAAACACTTATACACCAATGTTTCAAGAAATGGAAAGTACTCTTAGCACATTAAATATTTCTATAAGTTATAACAATATGAATATTACATTGAAAGCTCCAACATCATATTTTAGCTATAAATGTTATAGCTATTCTCAAAGAGGATATAACTCATTTATAAGTGATGTAACACAATATCAAAAAGAAATAACTCAAGCACAAGAAGAAACACGAAGAAAAGCAGAAGAACTAAAAACAGCAACCGAATTAAAAAGAAGAAAAGATGAAGCAAAAGAAATGGGATATCCAGAAGAATTTAAATTTTGGAATAGGCTTGGTGGAGCAACTAATTTAGGACATGCCTATGTTATAGAAAGTGATGGAAACATAAGAGAACCTGACTATAATAATTTAAGGAATGGTAATCATAGATATAAATATTCAGACTGGAAAAACAACGCTGATGGAACTCAAGGATATGAGCAAATATTACCTGGTGAAATAATTGTAACATACACGAAAGATTATACAGCAGTTCCATACATTTTTAATGTAGAATGGGCTGATGGCGAAATAACAGAAGCTCAATTAGAAGTCATTTGTGATGAATTAGCTGAAAAAGCAACATTTGCAAAAAATATAGAAGGACAAGAAATTACAGATATTAAGCAATGGGTTACAGGAGCTGTAAAAACAAAAGCTATGGAATGTAAAAAGCAACTAATTGTAAAACAACAAGAAAAATCCTTTGCTGAAGAAATTGTTGGCCTAGCTGAAGAAAAAGTTACAGCAAAAGTTAGAAATACTCAGGCAGGACAATTAGCACAAGCATATGAAGAACATATAAAAGCACAAACAAATCAACAATCTTTGGAGGATGATTAATATGAGTAATGTAAATTTTATGGAATCCATAAAAATAGTTCCAGACAAAGAAAAAGAAATGCTTTTAAAAATTCAAGATGAAATAGAAAAAAAAGGGATTACACCAGAAAATGTTTTAGAATTAACTAAGAATTTATCTGATAGTCAAAAGAAACGACTTAAACAATTGTATAGGGAGCAAATAAAAAATTATAACATAAGTACAGAGAATTATAAGAAAAAAATACTTAAAATAAAATCAAATATAGAAAATTCAAAAAAGGCTAATTAAGCCTTTTTTATTTTAATGCTTCTATTATGCTCATAGCAGCATCTCTACCTGATTTTGCTGCCCAAGCTACTGTTGCTCTTTCTCCTACAATATCTCCTCCTGCATATATTTTTTCTTTTGATGTTCTTTTATTTTCATCTACTTCAATATATCCCCATTTGTTTAATTTTAATCCTAAATCTTTTACAAAACTTTGTGGACAAGATCCAATTGCCATTACAACATAATCTACATCTATTATATAATTACTATTTTCTATATTTACAGGTATCTCTCTATCTTCTCCTTCTTTTTGTATTAATTCTGTTTTTATTAGTTCTAACTTCTCTACTTTTTCTTTTCCTATGATTTTAACAATATTATTTTGAAATAAAAATTCTATTCCTTCTTGTTTAGCATCTTCTACTTCTTTTTCTTCTGCTGGCATTTGTTTTTCTGCTCTTCTATATATTACTTTTACACTTTCTGCACCTAACCTTTTTATTGTTCTAGCACAGTCCATAGCAACATTTCCACCGCCTATTACAGCAATTGTTTTACCATTATAGTTAGGATGTTTAGAATATTCTAAAAGTTCATTTCCTCCATATACACCATCTAATGATTCGCCTTCTATACTCATTTTAGATGATATATTTGCTCCAAATCCCAAAAATACCGAGTCATATTTTTGTTCTAAATCATCTAGTGTAATTGTTTTTCCTATCTCCTGATTATATTTTACATCTATTCCTAATTCCAAAATCTTATTTATTGTTTCTCTTACTATATCTTTAGGTAATCTAAAATTTGGTATACCATGTACTAATATACCACCAAGATAATCATATTTTTCATATATAGTTACTTTAATTCCTTCTCTTGCTAAAAAAGCTGCACAAGTAAGTCCTGCAGGTCCCCCTCCAACTACTGCTACTCTTTTATTTATTTTTATATCTCTTTTAGGAATTTTATATCCTTTTTTTATTGCAATATCTCCAATAAAAGTTTCTAAATCTCCAATACTTACAGGCTCTCCTTTTATACCTCTAACACATGAGCCTTGACATTGCTTCTTATGCGGGCATATCCTTCCACATATAGGCTGTAGCACTGTAGTTTCTAGCAATATTTCATATGCTTTTTTATAATTTTCTTCTTTTACGTATTTTATAAATTCAGGTATGTTGTTATTTAGTGGACATCCTTTTATTGAACATGGCTTTAATTTACAATTCAAACAATATTCTGACTTTAATTTCATTTCTTCAAGTCTCTCCATTTCTCTTCTCCATTTATTAAAAAATATTATTAAAATTTATATATTGATAAAATTACTATACTATTTAAATTATTTTATAATTATTTGTTATGTTAGTCAATTAGTTTGACCAGCTATTTCAAATCATATTTATTTAATACAAGTTTTAAATCATTGATAAAATCTATTTTTTTAGTCTCATCTCTTAGTAAAGCAGCTGGATGCCATGTTGGCATATAAAAAATTTCTTTCTTTTCAATCCATTTCCCTCTACTTGCAGTTATCCCGTATTCTTTTCCTAATATATTTTTTAAAGCAACACTTCCTAATAAAACTATTATTTTAGGCTTAACTAGCATTACTTGATTTCTTAAATAATCTAAACAAGCACCGTGCTTCATCATCTTCTGGATTTCTATTTGATGGTGGCCTACATTTTACAATATTGGCAATATAAACTTTCTCTCTATCTATACCTAGAGTTTCAAATGCCATATTCATCAATTTACCAGCTTTGCCTACAAATGGCTCACCTTGAATATCTTCATCAGCACCTGGACCTTCACCAATAAACATTATATCTGCATTTTTATCTCCTGTGCCAAACACAATATTTCTTCTACCATTACATAATTTACACTTTTTACAACCTTTAATTGCTTCTTCTAATTCTTCCCATGTTTCGAACATATAAACCTCCTATTAATGTTTAAGAAAAGCATTTATTTTACGCACTTCTCAATCAACTCTACTTTAATTTCTTTACTTGTATCAATTTTTACCTTTGTTCCTATAGGAATTACTGTCTTTGTTTCTATATGTCCAAAATTATTTGATTTTACTATTGGAAAATCATATTCCCCATCTAGAACATCTAAAACAATTTTTTCTAGTTGAACACCACTTTCATGATTATAATTACCTATCCATAAGCCTTTTATCTTATTGAAAACTCCATTTTGTTTCATATAATATAAATAATTACTTATTGCAACTGGCTCTGATTCAAATGCTAAATCTTCTATAAACAATATTTTATCAGTAAAATCAATCGAGAATTTACCACATACCATTTCACTTGTCAAATTTAAATTGCCACCTATTAATTGCCCTTCTGTTTCTCCCTCTTGTATAGTTTTATATCCTGATTTTTCTTTTCCTAATTCTAAGCTTCCATTTACAAATCTATTAATTACTTCTTTGTAACTATAATCTGTTTCATCTGTAGCAATAGTCTTAAAATTTGTGCTACTAAATGTTACTAAACCTACTTTTTCACTTATAATATTTATAAGTGATGTAATATCACTAAAACCACAAATGATTTTAGGATTATTTCTTATTAAGTTGTAATCTAAATAATCAAAAACAGAATTTGAATTATTTCCACCTTTAGCACACCAAATCATTTTAACATCTTTATTTGCAAACATTCCATTTATATCTTCTGCCTTCTCTTTAGCAGTTGCAGAATAACCCTTAGTATTCGAAAATAGATTTTTAGAAAACTTTACTTTAAATCCATCACTTTCAACAATCTCCTTTGCTCTTTTTAATTCTTCTATATTATCTCCAATAATAGGATCAGAAGGAGCAACGACTCCAATTGTATCTCCAACTTTTAATCTATTTGGTAATATCATAAATTCCTCCCTATAAATTCATTATTTAAAAATGTTAATATTAGCATAATTTTATTAAAGCAGTTGCAAGTCCATAACCATCTTTCTCAACCCTAAAAGAATGTATCTTATCACAATTACACACACTACAAAGACCACTATCAATAATATTATTTTGCTTCAAACCTAAATCCTCCAAAATAACTTTATTAATTAAAACAGTATCTATATTCCACTTATTATCAGATGTTTGCTCAATAATATCATCTATCTCATTTAAATCTTTAAACTCATTATAAAACTGCTCTTTCACATCTTTATCTACCTCAAAATGACATTTTCTAATGCTTGGACAAATACAACAAATAATATCTTTAGGATTACACCCATATTCATCAATCATTTTTTTAATGGCCACAACTGATATCCTTTGCAAAGTTCCCTTCCATCCAGAATGCACATTTGCAATAACCCTCTTTACTGGATCAAAAAACAACAATAATATACAATCAGCATTAGTAGTTGAAAGAATAATATCTGATTTATTAGTAATCAATCCATCAGTTCTATCATATTCATGCAAATTAAAATCAGGACTATCATCATTAACCTTATTTTCCACAATCTTAATATTATTAGTATGATCCTGATTAGTCTTAACAGCCTTTATATAATCCTCATTAATTGCATTACATAACCCCTTATAATCATTAATTGCATTTTCATATTCCTGATCTGAAAGCAATTCTTTATTAGCCCTAGCAGTTCTGAAATTTGTATTTAAACCCACACTATAAGCATGATTTATAATATCTTTATATTCTAACAATCTCCTAAACTGCAAAAACTCAAAACCATTACTAACCACATGAACAACATCTTTATTAGACAAATCTCTCATTAAAACTCCTCCTATAAATAATTTAATATTGTAGAGTAGTCACGCGTGTCAATAGCGTTTTTCTTTTGAGCCTGCGAAAAAGAAAACACCCTATTGACAGGTAGCTTGGCGGTTATAAAACAGCAGAGCCGTTGGAGCACGGGCGATTACTAATCGCCCCCTACATTTCTCTACTATTCTAATTTATCGTTCTAGCTTGACAGTCATAAAATTATTCGTTTTCTTCCTTCATTTTAGCCAAAATCTCCTCTTTACTCTGCTTACCAACATAATTATACTCATTCTTACAAAATCCTGAATTAAACCCACAAATAGACTTATAATCACAATACATACAAGGAGTCCTTCCATTTTTATTATATGGTTTTAACTCTATACTTCCAGACAATATCTCTTTTGATATCTGTTTTATAGTCTTATAAATATATTTCTGCAACACCTCAAATTGTTCTCTATTTACTCCACTTGTTCTTGAAGAACTTAAATTTCCTGACTTATCAATATATGCTGGCACCAAATTTGAAGCTCCCACTTCTAAATTTTTATCATGCAACTTTACAATATTAACATCTGCAAGAATTAATCCCTTCATTTTAAAATTATCTCTTATTTTATTTTCAATTTCTTCATCTGTCAACCTTTTATCAGACTTCACAATTTGCTCTAGCAAACTAAAATACAATATACCTGCTGGCATAAAATCTTCTACTTTACACACAGCATCCAAATAAGTTAATAACTGAATTTGTATACCAGCATACACATCATTTAAGTCAATATTCTTTGCAGAAGATTTATAGTCAATAATTCTTAAAAACTTTCCTTCTTCGTTTTTTCCAACATCTATTCTATCTATTTTTCCTGTAATCTCTACTCTTTTTCCATTTTCTAAATTAATGCAAATAGGTTTATATTTTCCATTTGATCCAAATTCTAATTCTGTACCTAAAACATTAAATTTACTTTGTGTAATAGTTTGAATTATATATTTTAACGCCTTTGATAATATCTTTTTAAGCCTTATAATTAATACTTTTGATTTAGCACTTGATATAAATATATAATTTTTAGGTAAGTTTAATTTACAATTTACAATATCATTTACTATATTTTCTATTTGAATATCTTCTATTTCAGACAACTTGATTTCTTCTTCTTTAACTCTTTTAAAAAACTCATCAATAATTTCATGCATAAATGTACCAGTATCAATATTTTTAACCTTTTGCTCTTGCTTTTCTTTTAAATTTAAACCATATTGCAAGTAATATGAAAATGGGCAACCTCTATATTTTTCTAATTTTGAAATACTTGTATTTAATACATTACCGTATAATTTTTTAATATTATTTTCATTAATCTTTGTTGGAAGATTTGTATAATTAATACCTTGCAAATCTTTATTTAATAGCTTCTTCCAATCTTCTTCTGTTTTGTAATATGAATAAACATCATACCATATTTTGTCTATTTCTTGGTCTTTTAGTTCACTAATTCTATTAATTAGCTTTTCATATGTAGCTTTTTTTGTTGAAATTATATCATTATCATCTATTATATCGCTTTTTTCTGATATTTTAGGAAAAATCCTTTTTAACTTAGAAATTAGTATAGATGGTCTTAAAGTTTTTCCTTCAAGATCTGAAGATGCATAAGATAAGTATAATTTTTCTTCTGACGTTGTTAAAGCTTTATATATATTAAAATTGTCCTCATATAAATTCTCTAATGTACCATTAGCTAATTCTATTCCATTATTTTTTAAAGTCTCTCTATCTTTATCATTAAAAAATCCTTCATTTTTGTTTATACTTGGAAATACACCATCATTAATTCCTAAAATAAATATTGCTTTAACTTTATGACTTCTAGACCTATCTACATCACCTACAATAACTTGATCTTGGGTCCCTGGTATTTTACTTAAAGCACTGTTTTTTAGTCCTGTTTTAAGTATCTGTATATATTTATCAAAAGTCATCTTCTCATCTTTTAATATTAATACAATCTCATCTAATACACTTATTACTGTATTATAACTTGATTTATATTCATTTGCTATATCTATAAGTCCCTCTTTATTTAATAATTCTATCTTTTTCTTAATAATTTCTTCTATATTTTGTTCTACCATAAATTCATATATTAATTTTGTGATTCTATCAGCAGTTTTTTCCTTGTCAATTTTGTTTTTCAATTCTACTAATGGATTTATTATTTGCTTTCTAATTTCATTTAATCGAATTACTTCTTGCTTATTTTTATCTAAATCGTATATAAAGTCTTTTTTCCATTTATTATGCTTTATATTCCATTTGATACAATAATTTTCTAAATTAAATATGTCTTCTTCATCTATATTATTTATCCTTGTTTTTATATAATTAAACACAGATTCATATGAATAATTCTTATTGAATATTTCTATTATTGACAATAAATATTGAACAATTATATTTTGGTTTAAACTCCTATTTTCATCTATAAATGTAGGAATTTCGTATTTGTTAAAAATCGCCCTTACTAAATTTGAGTATGTATCCATATTTTTAGTAATTACAGATATATCTTTATATCTATATCCTTCTTCTCTTACTAAATCTATAATATTTTCTGCCACATATTCTACTTCTGAATATTGATTATTA
>CAOPQH010000045.1:9939-11644 GCA_948505485.1 uncultured Clostridia bacterium | reverse complement strand
TGATTATATTGGTTGGTTCAATATATTAGTGAAAATATGTTCTAATGCTTTTTCAGTATTACCATCGTAAGGCTGATCAAGCTTATTACAAGCTAACGTAATAATATAATTATTATTTGCATAAGCTACTATATCATTAGCAAAAAAGATACCTCTTACTCTTTGATGATGTTCGTATTTATAAAAACCATATCTATAAGGTTTGGGATAAGTATTTTTACCATCTTCTGATAATAAACTTTGGGTAGTTGATTTATTTAATAATTGATTTGTTCTAAAGGCGTGTATTAACTTTGTCATGTCATTTGTGGACATATATACATTACCAGCGCCGTCATATTTGTCTAAATTATATGTAGGTGTATGAATATTTTGAGCAGGCTGGGATTTATAGCCACGCACCAAATATTTTTCATGTTTCAAATCATCATACCTTGAAGTAAAGTGTAAATCTGCCTTTTTAATAATTCTTTCTTTTAAATTCTGTTCGAAAGATTTATTTGTAGCAACTTCTATTATTTTCGCAATTGTTATGTAATTGACATCATTATAATTATATTGATGATATTTCTCTGGTAAAACACCTTTTTGTTTAATGCTTTCAATTGCACTGTCTAAACCAAAACTATTTGGATTAGGTGAGAATTTAGCTAAACCACTTTGATGAAACATTAAATCTCTAACTGTAATTGCATAGTAATTCTGGAAGTTAGGTATATATTTATTAACATTATCATTTATATTAATCTTACCCTCATCTTCTAATTGTCTTAGCATTATTCCAGTTAAAAATTTGTTTGCAGAACCAATAAGATACATTGAATTTTCATCATTAGGTATATTATGTTCTATGTTTTTTTGACCATATGCTTTTGAAAACATTGTATTATCTTTTCTATATATTGTGACATTTCCATTAAAGTTTATTGATTTTAAGTATGCATCGACATCTTTATATACTGGATCATCATCTTTTCGTTTGTAATTTTCTTTATTAGTAACGCTATTTTTATCTTTTGTTTCAGTTTTTTTCTTTTGGGTTGAAGCGATAGGTTTTGATTGTTGCTCCTCAACTTTTGAACATTTGATGTTCAATGATATATAAACAATTAAAGCTACAATGATTAAACTCATTAATATTAATAGTATATTTTTCATTTGTTACTCCTATTTTACTTATAAATACATTACTTCTAATATTTTACAATATTCCTTTTAAAAATAGAACACATAATGTGTTCTATTCGTTGCCATATAATTCTTTTTTAATTTGAGTAGTTGAAATACCTTCTGTTCTTTTTAAATAAATAACTTCGCATTCGTCTTTTAAGAAGTCAAATTCGCCTTCCCAATCATGACCCATTAAGAAAGTATCCACTTTGAAAGTTTTTACATCGTCAACTTTTTGTTCCCAATTGTTCTCAGGGATAACTAAGTCAACATATCTAATGGATTCAAGCATCATTTTTCTTTGTTCGTAATTATAGTAAGACTTTTTGTTTTTTAGCTTATTAAACTCATCAGTAGACAGAGCAACGATTAAATAATCACCATATTGCTTTGCTCTTCTCAAAAGTTCAATGTGACCGTAATGTAATAAATCATAAGTCCCATATGTAATAACTCTGCGCATTATTTTTCACCTCGCTTAGTATATATTAAAGCTTAATACATAAAGAAAATTATGTAAACAATTTGTATATTT
>CAOPQH010000045.1:4706-9839 GCA_948505485.1 uncultured Clostridia bacterium | reverse complement strand
AGTATATATTAAAGCTTAATACATAAAGAAAATTATGTAAACAATTTGTATATTTTGAAAAATAAGTGTTAAAATTTTAAATAATATAAAATTACATAAAATAGAATAAATCCTATATTTTAAAATGATGAATTTACATGTTATTTAGTTTTATAGTGTTTGATACAAGTGTATAATATATATAAATACTAAATTCAGTTTGAACATAAATAAGAGGAGTATGCATGGACAAAAAATTTTTTTTAATGACCGAAGAATCCTTTAGAGAAACGATAGCATTTTATAACAAGAATGAAATAAATCAAAATGTTAATATTAAGTTAAATACGTATTTAGATAAAGTACTGAATCCTCTCTTTCCATATAAATATGATTTTATACTTAACAATGAAAGACAACTTATACGATTAATAAATAAGATGGAATATCAACCTCCAATGAAAAGTATCTTTAAATATTTAGAAATTAAATCTATGATTCATGGGAAATTTTATTTTTCTTATTTATTCTCACGTATCAGAAAATTATTGAGTTCTTTGAAATCGAATTATTATTCTGCAATGATCATTCCACAGAAACTAGAAAACATAATTATTTATGAATCATTTAGTGGAAAAGCATTCTCTGATTCTCCCAAAAAACTCTATCAATATTTATCTAGCCAATTAAAAGGATATGAACATATAGTAGTAGTGGATGATGAGAAATTAAAAAATGAATTAAATAAGTTAAATATTCAAACGGTAAACAAAAATACAAAAGAATATTTTAAATTGTATAATAAAGCTAAAATATGGATATCTAACATTAGATTATCTCCGCAAATAGAAAAGAAACCTAATCAAATTTATATTCAAACGTGGCATGGTACACCTTTGAAGAAATTAGCAAATGATCAAAATGTTATCTCAATCCCGGAAGTTACTTTAGAAGAATATTTATATGGGTTCACGAAAGAAACTGAGCGTTGGGATTATTTAATATCACCTAGTGAAACTGCTACAACTAGATTTAAATCAGCTTTCAAGCTGAAAGATAATCAAATCTTAACATTAGGTTACCCACGTAATGATGACTTAATTAATTTCAATCATAAAAATTATATAAATGAATTGAAGAAAAAACATAATATACCTTCTGATAAAAAAATTATATTATATGCGCCTACATGGAGAGATAACGATCGAGAAGAAATAGGGCGGTATAACTTTAACTTAAAATTAGATTTGGAAGATTTTAATTCAAAGCTTAGAGGTGAATATATATTAATTATTCGAGCACATTATTTAGTTTCTGAAAATTTAGAGTTAGATAAATACAGCAACATTTATGATTTATCAAATGCAAATGATATAAACGAGTTATTTTTAATGAGTGATATACTGATTACAGACTATTCTTCAGTATATTTTGATTATGCTAATTTAAAACGTCCTATTTTATTTTTTGCATATGACAAAGATGAGTATGCAAATGATATTAGAGGATTTTATACACCGTATGAAGAAGGGTTACCAGGTCCGATTTTTACAGAAAGCGAAGCCTTAATAAAATATATTGAAAATAAATATTACGAAACACTTCCATTAGATGATAAATATATCAATTTTAATAAAAAATATAATTATTTAGATGATGGTAAAGCAACTAATAGAGTTGGTAATGAAATCATTGCTTCTCTACAAACAAAAAAGGGGTTACGTTGATATGAAGACTTTAAATATATATCAAGTAGGAGAGCTTTTAACATTAGAATTTGATCAAACAATAGATAATATTAAAAATGTATATGTAAAAAATGAGTTTGATGAGATTAGTTTTGAACAAACAGGAATAAAAAACAAATTCGTTATCAACTTATTTGAAATTCTTAATGTATTTGATAAATACGATAGAGAAACAATCTTTTTCTTACTTGAAAAAACAGATGGTATTACTCAATCTATTCAAAAAGTAAATGTAAAAAAATATGATTATGAGATTTATAACTTTGAAACAGTTGTTAATGAAGAGGCTACTTTAACACCATACTTAACAAAAAATGGCGTATTGCAATTTACTAAAAAACCTCAATTACCACTTTCGACTTATTTTGCAAGAAGACATATTGATAAAGTTACAATAAATAATAAACGAGCATTTATAAAAGGGAAATTTTCGCTTCAAAACTCAACATTAAAAGAAGCAAAATTATTAATCACATCAAGATTAAGTGAAAATGTAATAGAAGTTCCATTAAATACAACGGTATTTAATGTCTATAAGTCTTTAAATTCAATAAGTTATGATTTTGAAGTGGACATTATTAACGACTTAAAACAATTTTTACTTAACTATTTTGATTCTGAAGATATAATAGATTTATTTTTAGAAATTAAAGTTCAAGAATTTAGAGAATCTATTGATGTTAAATTAGGTAATCCTAGAATACTCGTGGAGAGATTATCTAAAGGCGAAATATCAATAGAACAAAATGATAAGATTAAAACAGCAGTACCTTACTTTACAATGAAAGGTAGAAACTTATCATTTAGAATAAATGAATATGACATCGAAGATTACAATGCATATAAAAAATTAATGCACGATTATCCAACTTTAATAAAAAATGCATTTAACAAAAATAAAATATGGATCGTTGGTGAAAAGTCTTATAAAGCTCAAGATAATGGTTATCATTTCTTTAAATATATGAGAACTCAACATCCAAATGAAGAAGTTTATTACGTGATAGATAAAGATTCCGAAGAAAGAAAGAATGTAGAACCATTTGGTAACGTCATATACTTTAAATCAAAAGAGCATTTTGAATTAATGGTTAAAGCTGACATAATATGCAGTACGCATCATACAGAGTTGTTGTTCCCAAGTCACGAAGCAAATTATATCAAAAAAATCAGAGCCAAACGTATATTCTTGCAACATGGTGTGCTAGGTACTAAAAACTTAACTCAGATTAATGGTAAACAGTTAAAAGACTTTAATGTCGATATGTTTATAACAAGTTCACCAAGAGAGAAACAAATTGTAAATAGAGATTTATTATTTGATGACTACCAAATTAAATCAACAGGCTTATCTAGATTTGATGAATTGTTTAAGGATAATGTAACTCAAAAGAATCAAATACTCATTATACCGACATGGAGAGATTGGATAACTAACATCAATAGTTTATTAGAATCAGATTATTTACAATACTATAATGATTTATTAAACAATCCAGAATGGGAACAGATAGCAAACAAACAAAATATAGATATAATTTTCTGTTTACATCCAAACATGCAAGCATTTGTTGATTTATTTAATATACCTGATTACATTACAATTATTAGACAAGGTGAAGTAGATGTACAATTATTAATTAAAGAAAGTCAATTAATGATTACAGATTATTCGAGTGTAGCATTTGATTTTAGCTTTTTAGAAAAACCAGTCATTTATTACCCATTTGATAGAGATAGATTTATAGGTGAATTACCATCGCATCTTGATTTAGATGAAGAATTACCTGGTAGAATATATGATGAAGCAGAAGATGTAATAGCAGCGACAAAAGAATATATTGATAATAATTTCGTAAATGAAGCATCTATTATTAAAAAAGCTAATAATTTTATTGAACATAAAGATACTGATAACTCTAAGAGAATTTACCAAGCAGCAAAAGATTTTAAGCGTAAAAATAAAATAAAAGATATACTTAAATATGATATATTATCACAACATATATTTATGAGATTGAGAAAAAATAAACGATATTTTGATGCAATGTCATATATGAATAAGTTTTTAGTGAAGTTTGCAAAAATTGATGAAAAGCTAATCGTAATTGAAAGTAATTTAGGAAAACAAGTTACGGATAGTCCGAAAATGATTTATGATCAAATTAAGCAATTAGACAAAGGATACAAAATTGTATGGGTAACAAATAAAATTTATCCATTTGACGATGAAAATGTCATTACAGTTAAAAGATTAAGCCCAGACTATTATAGATACTTATCGATTGCGAAATATTGGATAAACAATCAAAACTTCCCTTATTACATTAAAAAGAAAAAACAAACTGTATTTATTCAAACGTGGCATGGTACTCCACTTAAGAAGATGTTAAACGATGTAGACGAGTTTAAAGGTAGAGACGAAGGTTATATTGATCGTATTAATGAGTCAGTTTCTAAATGGGATTATTTAGTTTCTCCAAGTCCATATGCTACAGAATGCTTTAAATCAGCATTTAGATTTAATAAAGAAATGTTAGAAGTGGGTTATCCGAGAAATGATATGTTCTACCAAGATGAAAAATTAATAGAAGAACAGAGAAAGACAATTAAACGAAAATTATCTATACCAAAAGATAAAAAAGTGATATTGTATGCACCAACATTTAGAGATGATGAAGTTTCTGCTGCTAAAAAACATCTCATCAATTTAAAATTAGATTTACATCAAATGAAAGAACGACTAGGTGACGAGTACGTGTTATTGCTAAGACCTCATATCATAATTAGCAATAAAATAATTATAGATAAATCATTAGAAGACTTTATTTATAATGTTGCTGATTACGAAGAAATTAGCGATTTATATTTAATCAGTGATATATGTATTACTGATTACTCATCAGTAATGTTTGACTTTGCGAATACAAGAAAGCCATTACTATTTTTCACTTATGACTTAGATCATTATAAAGATAACTTAAGAGGATTCTATATGAATTTTGAAGATGAAGCACCCGGACCATTGCTAAAAGACAATGAAACTTTAATTGATTCTATTAAAAACATTGAAACAATAAATAAAAGCTATCAAGAAAAATATGATAAATTCTACGACAAATTTTGTTCATTTGAAAAAGGTAATGCAGCAAAACGAATTGTAGAAAAATTATTTTAAAAATAAAAGCAGAAAAAATTCGTATTGATTGAATTTTTTCTGCTTTTTATTGTGTGTATCGTATAACCTGTTTGTACTCGCATCTAATTAAAGGTATTATTTCATTAGTTAGTGTTTCATTGTTAAGAGTAAGTCAATTTTATTAAAAGTATGAAATAGGTTGAGGTGTAATATGATTAAAATAATTGAATTGAACAATGATGAAAAAATCATAGAAATAATTAATAA
>CAOPQH010000045.1:0-4696 GCA_948505485.1 uncultured Clostridia bacterium | reverse complement strand
TACGAGATTTGTCTATCGTGACTGGAGTTCAGACGTGTGCTCTTCCGATCTATAAAGATGTTCTAGAAACTTTAAATTTAGATAATTATTCTGCTGTTGTAGATTTTACTGTGAATGGTTATTACATAAATGATTGTCGTTATTTTGGAGATGAAAAAATAACTGCGAATAAGTGGTTTAGTAATAATGTTCTATATCCGAATATTATTTTTAAAGTAGAAGATTTGAAATGGTTGCTTGACCGTCATGAGTGGGCGAGCCTTCTTGATATATGTGTTAAAGCTGTTGTTGAATTAGAAAATATATTCATCAATGGTCATGTCATTTTCGACTTTGATGAGAAATCTTCAAATAATTATTTAGATTTAAATAATTATGAAGATGATGATTATGTTAATCATTTTTATTTAAATAAATGGTTATTACTTAACAATCAAAAGGCGCAATTTAATAGGAAGAATACAACTTTACCTAATAATGCTAGAATGATAGATAAGGTAATGTACCGTTCGTATTTCAAATTACCTAATAAAATTTATTTGAAGATGCATCATCAATCATTAATGAAACAGAAAAATGCAGTTAATATATATCATAAAAATAAGGATGCTATTAAACCTTATATTGTATTTTTAGGATTTGACTATGGCTACAGAGGAAATTCTAAATATTTATTTGAATATATAAAAAATCATACGAACTTTACTGTATATTTCATTACAGATGAACAGCAAGGTGAAAGTTTTGTTTCTCCCCAACATTCTGAAACTCAAAACTTAATTGAACAAGCACAAGTATTAGTACTAGAAAGCTATATACCTGACGGTTTAAAACCAAATGGCACTATCATACAATTGTGGCATGGTACGCCAATTAAAAAGCTATTTTTAGATAGTAATGAACTTCATCAAAATAAAAATATATATAATTATAGAGCACGTAAATATAATAAGTTGATTAAACATAACTATTTCATTACTGATACTAAAGAGATTAATTCAGTATTCAATACTGCTTTTCCTATGCAAGAAACTAAAATAATAAGCAGTGGATATCCAAGAAATCAATTTTTGATAGAGCATAATGAGGATAACCAATTGATTAGTCAAATAAAAGAAGACTTACAATTAAATAATCATAAACAAACGATATTATATGTGCCTACATGGAGAGATAATAAAGAAGAGCAATATTTATTGGAGTTTCCAAAAGAAATTACTGATCATTATAATATTATTTATAAATGTCATATAGAAGATAAAAATATAAAAAAAACAAATTATATTGATCCATTAGATTATGAAACGCAGCAATTAATACTTGTTGCTGATATGTTAATAAGTGATTATTCTTCGATTATATTTGATGCATTGACGATTGATAAGAAAGTATACTTATATACACCTGACTTTGAATCGTATAAATATCATCGTGGCTTATATGAAGAAGTATTTAATACAGTTAATCAAAATCAATATTTTGAATCTAATAAAATGTTTGAAGCAATATCAAATCAACATTATATTAAAGTAAATAGCAAATATATTAATAAAAATAATCATTCATATGAAACAATACAAAGTATAATTGATAAACATATGAATAAAAATAGGTGATGACATGAAGTCTTTTACATTTATCGTGCATAATATTTATCATATGGGCGGTACAACTAAATCAATATCGAATTTAGCAAATGTACTAAGTGAAAAAGGGCATAAAGTTAAGATTATTTCTGTTTTTAAAGCAGCTTCAAATCCATACTTTAATTTAAATAAACAAATTGAAATTATACCTGTAATAGAATATAAGAGGTCAATTAAAGGTATACAAAATGTAGTAATGAATAGAATTAATAAATATACATCATTTATAAGACCAAAAGTTATTAATAAATATGAACCTGGATTTTATCAGTTTTCAAGTTATATTGAAAAGAAATTAATAAAAGCTATAAAACGTGTTGATACAGATGTTCTTATAGGTACAAGGGCAAGTTATAATTTACTTGTTGCAGAATTTGCCCCTCGTAACATTCTTAAAGTAGGTATGGAACATATGTATTTGCATGCTCATGAAGAAGCATATCAAGATGATTTAATTCAAGGATATGAAAACTTAGATATTGTCACGACGCTTACGAGTGAGGATCAATTGGATTATCAACAAGAGTTGAAACATACACCTGTTATTATTGTTCCTAATATATTAAAAGAACATAAATACAGTATGCCAAAAGAAAATCTGATTGTAGCGGCAGGACGTTTTGAACATGAAAAGGGCTTCGATTTATTAATTGAAAGTATCAATAATATACAACAAACAATGAGAGACTTGGATTATAAATTACATTTATATGGATCAGGTCAAGAAAAGAATCAATACTTGAAACAAATTAATGAATATAACATTGAAGATATTGTAGAGATTAAAGAAACAACTAATGAATTATCTAAAGTATTATCTACAAGTAAAATTACTGCAGTGCCTTCGAGAGTTGAAGGTTTCGGGTTAGTTATATTAGAAGCGATGTTACAACAAAGTGTAGTAATAGGATTTCACGATTGTTATGGTCCAGAATTTCTTATAGATAATGAAGTGAATGGCTATTTAATAGATAAAAATGATATAATAAGTTTTAGCAATCGTTTAACTCATATTATGCAAAACTATGAAGATTCAAATATACAAAATATAATCAATCATGCTGAGCAAAAAGTAAAAGAGTTTGACGAAAATATTATATATACACAATTTATAAAAGATATAAAAGAGATAAAATAGTTATTGATTGATGTTAAAGGAGAATGACTATGGTTAAGAAGGTTAAAAAAGCTATAATTCCAGCAGCAGGTTTAGGAACGAGATTTCTACCAGCAACAAAAGCAATGCCAAAGGAAATGTTGCCAATATTAGATAAGCCAACAATTCAATATATCGTTGAAGAAGCGGTAAGAGCAGGTATAGAGGATATCATTATTGTGACTGGTAAACATAAAAGAGCGATTGAAGATCACTTCGATAATCAGTTAGAACTAGAACTTAACCTGAAAGAAAAAGATAAACATGAATTATTACATAAAGTTCAACATGCTACAAATTTAGCTAATATGTTCTATGTAAGACAGAAAGAACAAAAAGGATTAGGTCATGCTATATGGTCTGCTAAACAATTTGTAGGCGGGGAACCATTTGCTGTACTATTAGGTGATGATATTGTTGAGTCAGAAGTACCAGCAATCGAACAACTTATAACACAATACAATAAAACAGGTAAATCAGTCATTGGTGTACAAGAAGTAGATTATAAAGATACACACCGTTACGGTATTGTAGACCCGATTTTAACGAAAGACAGATTGTATGAAGTAAAGAAGTTTGTTGAAAAGCCAGCTGAAGGGACAGCACCATCTAACTTAGCTATAATGGGTAGATATGTATTAACACCCGATATTTTTGATTACTTAGAAAATCAAGAAATAGGAGCAGGTGGAGAAGTCCAATTGACTGATGCTATTGAAAGATTAAACCAAGATGATCAAGTTTTTGCTTATGATTTTGAAGGGGAACGTCATGATGTTGGAGAGAAACTTGGATTTGTAAAAACAACAATTCAATTTGCATTAAACAACGATGAAATGTCAGAAGATGTTAAAGAATTTATTAAATCATTAGATATTAAATAATAAAAAAAGTCCGGCACATGAATAATGTCTCGGACTTTTTTATTGCTTTGTTGATATTTGTTAGGAAAAAATATTTTTATTTTGTTCTATTTTTAATTTAGTATTAAGATATTGTAAATTTTATATATTAACCTTTATATTCAATTTTCTTAAAGATATACTTACCTTTGTATAATATTTTAAGGAGTTTTGAATATGGTTAATAACCCGATTGTTATAGAACGTAAATTCAGGCCAGAAATAGAAGGTTTAAGAGTAGTTGCAGCTCTACTCGTTGCCATATATCATATATGGTTTGGTAAAGTGTCCGGAGGCGTAGATGTTTTCTTTGTTGTTTCAGGGTTTCTAATCACAACCTCTATTATTTCAAGATACAATAAAGAAGGTGAATTTAAATTTTTACCCTATATTAAAGGTTTAATAAAGCGCTTATTCCCTTCGGTATTAACTGTGATATGTGTTACAGCAATTCTGAGTTTTTTCTTTTTACCACAATCTATTTTAGGAAAAACAATTAAAGAAATATTCGCTTCTTTATTTTATTATCAAAATTGGCAACTCGCTTTATCTAGTACAGATTATTTAGATAAAGATCAGATGAAAACACCCGTTGAACATTTTTGGGCCATGTCAATACAAGGTCAATTTTATATTATTTGGTTTATTTTATTTAGCGCAATATTTTTGTTATATAAAAAGAAGAAAAACTTAAATATTATTAATATCATGAATTTATTTTTAGGGACTATATTTGTAACATCTCTCATATATTCAATTTATTTAACCCATGTAAACCAACCGTGGGCATATTTTCATACTTTTACACGAGTATGGGAATTTTCTTTAGGTGGTTTGTTAGCAATTAATTTATCCAAAATTAAAGTGAATAGATATATCGCGAGTATAATCGGTTGGGTCGGTCTATTTGGACTTATACTAACAGGAATATTATTTGACGTATCTACAATGTTTCCTGGTTATATCGCTTTATGGCCAATGTTATGTGCCGT
>CAOPQH010000044.1 GCA_948505485.1 uncultured Clostridia bacterium | reverse complement strand
ATTAGCTTGAGCATGTGAAGATGAATAATTTCTATATATTATTTCTAGTTAATTTTAGTATAGTCGCAAATTGTAACATTTTATTTATCATATTTATTATAAATAGTTATGATAAAATAACTAGACTCCTTTATCACAATTTATGCCCCTTGATAAAAAAGGAAAAATATGTTATTATAAAAAATGTTAAAAAATTGATAGGGGAATTATAAATGATAGATATATTTATAGATATTTTAAAAGATACAATAATTGATTGTGCAAAATTAATACCTTTTTTATTCATAACATATCTGATTATGGAGTATATAGAACATAAAATGAGTGAAAAGACCAAGAGTACAATTAAAAAATCAGGGAAATATGGACCTGCAATAGGCAGTTTTTTAGGAATTTTTCCACAATGTGGTTTTTCTGTATCTGCAACAAATTTATATGCAGCAAGAGTAATAACACTAGGTACATTAATTTCTGTTTATTTAGCAACATCAGATGAAATGATACCATTATTTATTTCTGAGGCTGTACCAATTAATGTAATGCTAAAAATATTAGGAATAAAATTTATTGTAGGAATGCTTGCTGGTTTTGTAGTAGATCTAGTTATCAAAATAAAGAGAAAAGAAATGCAAGAGGAAAAGATACAAGATATATGCGAAAAAGAGCATTGTCATTGTGAAAATAGTATTATTAAGTCATCATTAAAACATACAATAAATATAACAATATTCATATTTATAATAACACTAATATTAAATGTTTTAATAGAAATAATAGGTGAAGAAGCAATAGAGAGTTTTATTTCTAATAAACTTATATTAGGACCTGTTATTGCAGGTATAATTGGATTAATACCTAACTGTGCATCTTCAGTAATAACAACTAAATTATATGTAGAAAATATAATAAATGTTTCAACTATGTTATCAGGCTTATTTGTTGGAGCGGGAGTAGGACTAGCTGTACTATTTAGAAGTAATAAGAATATTAAGGAAAATATAAAGATTATAATTTTATTATATACTATTGGAGTAGTAACAGGAATAGGATTACAATTAATAGGATTTAGTATTTAAACAAAAAAGCTATAATTTCATTATTATAGTTTTTTGTTAACAGATAATTAAATATTTTTATTCAAAGCCGGTAGGAAGACCACAGCTATGTTGGCGCAGGCGTTTAATAAAAATATTTAATTATCTGTTATAGTATTTTTAAAGTTAAAGAAAGATAATTAAATATTTTTACTCAAAGCCGGTAGGAAGACCACAGCTATGTTGGTGTAGGCATTTGATAAAAATATTTAATTATCCTATGTGGACTAAGTGCTTTTCTTTTTAAATGTAAACGAAATAGCATCTTCATTATCAAATAAATATTTAGAATCTGTAGTATCTGTTTGAACAGGATCTACTTCATTTCTTTTATCTGAAAAATCAACTTTTCTAGGTTTAAATTTTTTTGTATCTTTTTGGTCATTGTCATCATCATCATCTAATATTGTTGATGTGAATTTTTCAAAGTTATATTTTTTAGCAGTTTGAGGTTCTTTATATTTTGAATCCATGAAATTAAGAGTTCCTTCCCCAGACAACGGCCTTCCATTTTGATCTTTTATTTTATAACAACATCCTTTAAAAGGAAGAGTAGCAAGTTTTGTTCTTGGTGCTACATTTTCCCAATCCCATTTTACATTTCCCATTTTAGGGTCATAAGACATTTTTTCAGTATCAAGTGAATTTGTATAATTCCATGTTCTTCTTCTTCCAAATTCAGCTTCCCACCATTCTCTTTCATCAGGAGTAGAATTACCAGTAAATACTTTATTAGCACAATTAGAAAGTATTAATGATTTGAAATTATGTTTTTGGGCAGCAGCTTCTAATTGACTTAAATTTTGCACAGATATAGTGGTAGCAACTCTATATTTTCTAAACATAGTAAATATAGGTTCTGTTGATTTACAGATGAAATCTGAAAATTCATCTATATATAAAAAGTGAGGAATTCTAATTCTTTCATTTCCAGGTCTTCTTAATACTGAGTTTTGCATTGATAGTATAAAGAATAGACCAAATGCTTTATGACTTGTAGCTCCAATATCGCCTCTTCTTGTACATACAAAAGTAATTTCACCATTTTGTAGTGCTTTATCAAAATTTATATTATTATGCCTGTTACATAGTACATTTTTTACACCAGGTAATCTTAAAAGATTATCTAATTGTGTAATTGCTGAAACTATATATTTTTCTGTTTCTTTTTTATTTTTTCCATTTGTATAGAAATTGTTTTCAAAGTATGATAATTGTGTATTATATTTTTCAGCAAGATCTGAATGTGTTTTTAAAATTTCACACATTTTTTCAACTAATTCAAAATTTGTAAGCATTTTTAGTAAGTCTTGTAAATTTGGTAAAGATCCATTATTCATTCTAGGATACATTTCTTTTAATAAAATTGATAAGTTTTCAATTGCTTGAATTGTAACATCTTCTCTATACATTTCTTCTGGCTCTGAATGTGCACTATAAGCCATTCCTTTTAAAGCAGAAGATATAGTAACTGCGATTTTTGAAGCATCATCATATATAAAAGGATTTAATCCAAGTGAATTTGGATTAGATGGATCAATTATGTTGTACTTCATATTAAAATTTTTACACACTTCTTCCATATGACTTATTGTTTCAAAATCTGGAGAAATTGAAGTTATTCCTAAATCTCTATATACTAATTCAGATGTTTCAGGTGAAAGTAACATTTTTTTCATATATGCTTTATAAACAGTATCTTTTCCAAAAGCCGGTGATATCATATTTAAAGAAAAATTGTCATTAATATAATCACCATTGTATGGACAATTTAATGTCGCTATTCCTGTTTTTAAAGCTGTAAATCCCATCTCTTTTGACACTTCTCTAAAAAAGAACTTCTTTTCTATATCTCTAGCTGTTAAAGGCTCAAAAAGTAAAGATGTTTTTCCTGTACCAGATCCTCCACATATAAACAAAGATTGAAATCTGTGTTCTTCTGGTATAGAAATTTTTGCACCATTTTCTTTGTCTTGACATAGAAAAATCGAGAAAGAATATGGTCCACGTCCTTGTGATTGGTTTGATAAGTTAATTCCTCCATAATCCCAAATAGAACGAATCATATCTTTACTGTCATTTACACCTAATACTAACCATTTCATAAGTGGTAAAACAGTAACTAAAGGTAAGTATACTGATATAGCCGAAAATGCAGGTCGTATTAAATCTGAGAAATCTGTTACTAGTTCAACATAGTTTGGAACAGATATTAAAAATAACCATGCACACATATTAAACCATTGAGTGAACATTGAAACAGAAATGATATATAGACCAATAACATATGTATAAAACAATGTTACTTTTGTATTTTTTATTGAGCCAAAAGATGAAGATCCTGAGAAAAGAAATGCTAAAATTGGACAAGCAAGTGCAAGTGTATATTTAATAGGAGACCAATATGATACAGAAACACCTGTAAATATCATAAGTAACATTTCAACTAATCTATCTATAGCTAAATAAATTGTTAATAAAGTTAATATATATGTAGCAAAAGTATTTCTGCTAACATTTAACTTGTTTAAAAATTTATCTATAAATTTCATAAATATTATCCTTTCATAAATTAATCATTCCTATCTATTATCCTACAAAAACGCTAAAAAAACAAGTATTTTCAAGAAAAAAAGGAAATTTTAATAAAAAATTTATATTAGCATTGACAAATTTAATATAGAGTAGTATAATAATATGCGTTACAAGGAGAAGCATAGAAGCTACTCACCTTACTTGTTTTAAAAGATAAGGTTAAATATATATTTTATTTTCATTTTGGAAAGTATAATTATGTTTAATTGGCTTGTAACAAAGTCAATATTTTTTTTGGAGGTGTTTTATATAAAACAAGATTTACCAATAAACGGTCAGATAAGAGCTAAAGAAGTTCAATTAATTAGTGACGACGGAGAAAAGTTAGGAGTTATTACAATAAATGAAGCTTTAGATAAAGCAGAAGATAAAAACTTAGATTTAGTTTTAGTTGCACCAAATGTTAATCCACCAGTTTGCAAAATTATGAATTACGGAAAATATAAATTTGAGCAAGCTAAAAAAGAAAAAGAAGCTAAAAAGAAACAAAAAGCTTTAGAAATAAAAGAAATAAGAATTACTCCTAATATAGAAGAACATGACTTTGGTTTCAAATCTAAAAATGCAAAAAAATTTTTAGAGGATGGAAATAAAGTTAAAATTACTGTCAGATTCAGAGGTAGAGAAGTTAATAATGTAAAAGCAGGAGAAAGTGTTTTAAATAAATTTATTGATGAGCTATCAGAAGTTGCAGTAGTTGAAAAAAATCCAAAGTTAGAGGGTAGAAACATGTTTATTATGTTAGCAAAAAAAGCTTAATATAAATAAAAATAACGGAAGGAGAGATGATGTAACTATGCCAAAATTAAAAACAAATAAAGCTGCAAAGAAAAGATATTCTTTAACAGCATCAGGAAAAGTAAAAAGAACTTCATCAAATAGAAGACATTTATTAGCAAATAAAACAAAAAGACAAAAATTATCAAGTAGAGCATCTGCTTATGCTGATAAAAGTTGTGAGAATACAATAAAGAAATTATTACCATATGGTAACTAAAAAGTAATTATAGAGAGGTGAAAAATAAATGGCAAGAGTAAAAACAGCAAGAACTACAAGAGCAAGACATAAAAAGATATTAAAACAAGCAAAAGGATATTATGGTGCTAAACATTATAGATTTAGAATGGCTAATCAAGCTGTAATGAAATCTTTATTATATGCTTATGTAGGAAGAAAAGATAAAAAGAGTAATTTTAGAAAGCTATGGATAACAAGAATTAATGCTGCTGCTAGAATGAATGGAACAACATATAGTAAAATGATTGCAGGGCTAAAAAAAGCTAATGTAACAATTAATAGAAAGATGTTAGCAGAAATGGCAATTAGTGATCCAAAGGCATTTACTGAAGTTGCAGAAATAGCCAAAAAAGCGTAAATTGTAATAATGTGCTAAGACAAAAAAATTAGACATTTTTGAATTAAATATTAGTAGATTGAGGATGAACTCTATATTGTACAGGGTTCATTTTTTTATTTTATAAGAAATAATATATAGAAATTATTCATCTTCACATGCTCAAGCTAATTTCAGAGAAACTTTAAACCAATTTTTAGGGTCCCTTTTTCGATGTAACTCAAACAACCCCTAAAAATTGATTAATAGTTTCTATCTTCAATTACTTTCGACCGCTCATCTTCATAATTTTATATATTATTTCTTATAAAAAATTAAATCGGTCATGAATTGTAACAAATAATTAAAATGTCGAATTGAGTCGATGAAAAAACATTGACAAATTTAAATTGTTAAACTATTATATTTATATTCAATAAATTTTAAATATCAAAAATTTTTATCAATTAGTTTATTTCTAATTAAAATCAAAAACAAAAATACAATTTAAGAAAGGTGTGTTTAAAATAATAGAAAAAATTATAAAAGTAATAGTTGTACTAATAATGTTTTTAGTTATTAGTAATAATTTTGTGTGCGCAGTTAATGGAGCAGACGAAATAAAAATAGTAAGATATACAGAAGATATAAATGGCTTAAAAAGCCAAATACAGCAAGGAGAAGTGGATGTTAACAAATCAGTAGAATATAAAAAGGAAAAAGAGTTTGAAGTTTCATTATTAGCTCAAAGTAAAAATTTTGAAAAAACTACAGTTGCTTCTAAAGAGTATAATATCGTATTTGTAATAGATAATAGTGGATCAATGTATGGAACTTCAGGAAGAATTCAATCATGTGTATCAGCAATAAATTATGTTATAGGAGATTTAGCTAAATATAAAAGTGTAAAAACATCAGTAGTTGCATATAGTTCTGGAAGCAAATTAGATTATACAACAGATGATGATTCAGTAAAATATATTAGTTATAATAGTATTTCAGCAGATGATATTTTGCCATTAGCTCATTATGATGCTAGTGCTTCAATTGGTTATGTTGATAATTATGGTACAGGTAATGGAACAAATTATGATCAAAGAAATACTTTAAGATGGCTATATTCATCAACAGGTAAAAAGTTTTATGCAGGAAATACAAATACACAAGCAGGAATAGTAAAAGCATATGAAGTATTATCAAAAGCAGATAATAAAGATACAGCTACACCTGTAGTTATTTTGATGAGTGATGGAGAAGCAACTAATTATGCATTTGCATCAAATGCATTAAATGATTATAAATATAAGATTCCTACAATTTCAGATTTAGAAGGTTATAAAGATGCTTTTTCGAATGTATATACTAGGAGTCATTTACCTGGTTGGGCTGCAATATTGAGTGCAAATTATGCAAAATACTCGTTAAATAAATCATATAAAAATAAATGCTTATTTTATACATTTGGATATGCTTTAGATAAGGATTTTGAAAATTATAAGTTTTCTTTGGCAACATTAAATCCTAGTGATGCAAATGTTAAAAGTTCAAACTCAATGATAGAGAAAGGATATGAAAAATATGGATTATATGAGTTAATAAATAATTCTACTATTGTAAAAAATGTAAAAAAAGAGTTTGGTATATCTAATTTAATATATACAGATAAGTATTATGAGGGAACTACTAAAAATATAAAATCTATATATCAAAATATGGTTAATCAAACAATAACAGAGAAAAATCAATTAAATGCCATAAAGAGTGGTACATATTTAAATATAAAAGATTCTATTGGAGATTATTTTGATATTGTAAAAAATGATGATGATAAGATACAGATGACTATTTCTAAGAAAGGAATAAATTCTGCAGATAATACAAGTAAGGAAATAGAATTGAAAACAGAAGATGGAAAAATTTATAATTATTCTGAGAGTAAATTTAATGTATCATATGATACAACAAACAATGAAGTAAATTTAAATTTAAGCTCAGATTATGTAGGAGATAATCAAGTGTATTTATCATATAATGTGATATTAAGCGATAGAGCAGAGGTTGGTTATGATGAGGAAACATTCTATACTAACGATATTTCTAACACAAATTATAGTTTTACACCAGATGAGTCTAATACATTATATAAAGAAAATGTAAAAAACGATATTGAAGTTACAGGATCAATTACTTTAGTAAAACAAAAATCTGATGACCCTGAATATGTTCCAATTAACTTACCAAAAGATGAGCCTTTAGATGAACCATTAGACGAGCCATTGGATGAGCCAGCAAAAATTCCAGAAGAAAAAGATAATAAAAAGCCAGAGATTCCAAAAGAAAAGACAGTAGTTAAATTACCAAAAACAGGACTATAAAGATTTAATAAGTTTCTATAAAAGTTATTATAATATATTAATCATATTATAAAAGCTACAGAGGTTTAGCTGAAAAATGTAGGGGGCGATTAGTAATTACCCGAGCTCCAACGAAATTACCTTATATTTGTAGCCGCCAAGCTACCTGTCAATAAGGTGCTTTAAAATTAATCGCCAAGCTACCTGGTGATAGGACGTTTTCGTTTTCGGCAAGCTCAAACGAAAAGTGCTATCACCACGCGTGGCTACTCTATAATTAAAACAACTCTGAATTGTTATGTAAAAAGAAAAAATGTTCGTAAAAACTATTGACAAAAAATAATTTTATCAATATAATAAGTACGAACATTTTTTTGATAAATATAAAAAGCATATGGAGGTATATTATGATAACAACATTACATATAAAAAATATAGGAATAATAGAAGATTTAACAATTGATTTGAATAAAGGACTTAATGTTCTAACAGGAGAGACAGGAGCAGGAAAAACATTAATAATAGATTCATTAGAAATTATATCAGGAGGAAGATTTTCTAAAGAAATGATAAGAAAAGGAGAAGAATTTTCTTTTGTGGAATTATGCATGTATTCTCCAAACAACAAAAGTTCAGATGATGGAAATATTATAGTATCTAGAGAAATTTATTTAAATGGTAGAAATCAGTGCAAGATTAATGGTAGATTAGTTACTGTAAGTGAATTAAAACTTTTTATGTCAGAATTTATTGAAATACATGGACAAAATAATAATCAAAAATTATTAGATTATAAAAAACATTTAGAATATGTTGATAATTTTATAGGAGAAAAATTGCTTTTATTAAAACAAGAATATAAAGCACATTTTGATGAATTTAAAAAAATTGAAAAAGAATTACAAGAGAATTATGGTGATGATAAAGAAAAGCAAAGAAAATTAGATTTACTAAAATATCAATTTAATGAAATAGAACAAGCGAGGTTAGAAAAAGATGAAGAGGAAAAATTAGAAGAAAGAAGAAAGATTATATTAAATTCAGAAAAACTAACAGATAACTTACAAGAGGCAAGTTATGTAATAGAAGAAGCGGGTATAGATTCTTTAAGTACAGCTATAAGAGCATTAGAGAAAATAGAGATGCTAGATAAAAAATATGAAGATGTAAATACAAATTTAAAAAGTGTATATTACGAATTACAAGAGATTTCAAGAGATATTGCTTGCTATAAAGATGATATATTTTTTGATGAAAAAGAAAGGGAAGAAATAGAAAGTAGATTAGATTTAATTTATTCATTAAAAAGGAAATATGGTAATAACTTAGAAGAAATTATAAATTACAAAGACAAAATAGAACAAGAAATTATCTATATAGAAAATATAGAAGAACATAATAATAAATTAAAAAAAGATTTACAAGAGGAAGAAAATATATTAAACAAAATTGCATTAGACATTAGCAATATTAGACAAAAATACTCGTATAATTTGAGTGATAAAATTAATAAAGTATTAAAAGATTTAGAAATGAAAAATGCATCAATAAATGTAAAAGTTACATATAAAGAAAATGAATTTTTTGAAACAGGAAAAGATGAAGTGAGATTTTATATAACAACTAATATAGGTGAGGATGAAAAAGAATTGGATAAGATCGCATCAGGTGGAGAAATGTCAAGGATTATGTTAGCTATAAAGAAGGTATTAGCTGATACTGATAAAACGCCAATACTTATATTTGATGAAATAGATACTGGAATAAGTGGTAGAGCAGCAAATTCTGTAGCAGAAAAATTAAAAGAGATTTCTTTTACACATCAAGTTTTATGTATTTCACATTTGGCAAGTATAGCTGCAAAAGCTGATTATAATTATCATATAAGCAAACAAGTTAATAAGGAAAGAACAAATACAAATGTTAAATTATTAAATGAAGAAGAAGTTATAGAAGAAATAGCAAGGATTTCATCTGGAGATATAAATGAAGCCACAATAAAATATGCTTATGAATTAAGAAATAAAAAAGTAAGTTGATTGAATAAATATTTATATCCTGTTCATAATATATAAAAATTATATGAATGGAGATTTTATAAATGAAAGATTTTTTATCAATAAGACAAGTTAAGGCGCTAGAAGTATTAGATTCAAGAGGTAATCCGACAGTACAAGTTGAAGTGGTAACAGAAGATGGGTTTATGGGGAAGGCATTAGTTCCATCTGGTGCATCTACAGGAAGTTTTGAAGCAGTTGAATTAAGAGATGGAGAATCAGGAAGGTATTATGGTAAAGGGGTAAAAAAAGCAGTAGATAATGTTAATAAAAAAATTGCCAAGAAGTTAATTAATATGAATGTGTACGATCAAAAAACGATTGATAAAACTCTAATTGAATTAGATGATACACCCAATAAATCTAATTTGGGTGCAAATGCAATATTAGGAGTATCATTAGCTGTTGCAAAAGCAGCATCAAACTCTTTAGGTATGGAATTATATAACTATATTGGAGGCATTAATGCAACAGATTTACCTATACCTATGATGAATATTTTAAATGGTGGAAAACATTCAGATAATAACATAAATATACAAGAATTTATGATAATGCCAGTTGGAAATATAACATTTGAAGAAAGATTAAAAAGAGGAGTAGAGGTATACCACACTTTAAAAAAAGTTTTAAAAGAAAAAGGATATTCTGTAGCAGTAGGAGATGAAGGAGGATTTGCTCCTAATTTAGATAATGAGGAGCAAGCTATAGAATTAATATTAGAAGCAGTAAAAAAAGCAGGTTATGAGCCAGAAAAAGATATAGCTATTGCACTAGATATAGCTAGTACAGAAATGTTTGAAGAAGCAGCAAAAGCAGGGAAAAAAGGATATTATTTTTGGAAAACAAAAGAATTAAAGACTACAGAAGAAATGATAGATTATTTAGTAGAATTAACTGAAAAATATCCAATAATATCAATAGAAGATGGATTAGCAGAAGAAGATTGGAAGTCTTGGAAAATATTAACTGAAAAACTAGGTGCTAGAGTTCAATTAGTTGGTGATGATCTATTTGTTACAAATAGGAAAAGATTAATAAAAGGAATTAAAGAAGGGGTAGCAAATAGTATTTTAATAAAGCCAAATCAAATAGGAACATTAACCGAAACATTAGATACAATACGATTAGCACAAAAAAGAGGATATAAAACTATAATATCTCACCGTTCTGGAGAAACTGAAGATACTACTATTGCAGATATTGCAGTTGCAGTAAATTCTGGGCAAATAAAAACAGGAGCACCTTGTAGAACTGATAGAGTATCAAAATATAATAGATTACTTTATATAGAAGATGAAATTAAATAAAATATCTCTGGCTTAGCCAGAGATATTTTTATATAATAGGAAGTTCTCTGAACTTCCTATTATATAAAAAGCTATAATCGCTATTGCCTTTGAGATTTGCTCATTTTATTCGCAAATTCAAATCGGCAAGAACAAAGGGCGGTCAAAGACCGCTTTGTTATTTAGAGTTTTTATTTATATAATTTAGACGTAATCCTAAAATTAAAGATATAGCTCCAATAATTAATAATGTAAATATTAATATTTGTGAACCTGTACGAGGTAATATTTTTGGTGCAGTTGTATTATCTGGTGTTTTCGGAGTTGGTGCTTTTTCTTGTGTTATTCTAACTTTAGGAGTTACATCAGATGTTTTGGATTGTTGTTTATTATTTTCATCATCAAAAGTAATGTCTACTTTTTCATTTGTATTTAAAATTTTATTTATTATTGAAGAATCAAAATTATCTTTTAAAGTTAATGTATATTGCACAGTTGCGGTTTCATGTGATTTTAATTCATCAATTGTCCAAGTTATACTATTATTAGTTTTATCTACTTCTGCAGATATTTTTCCTATATTCGGAGAATTTACATATGCAAAATCAAAATTATCTATAATTTCTTTAGGAAAATAATCTACTATTTTAATATTTTTAATTGTTTGTGATTGTGGTTTTAAATCATTATAGATATCTTGTGTAACTGTTTTTTCGATATCTTCATCTTGTATATAATGAAATTTCCCTAATTTAGGGTTTTCAGGACTTCCAAAAACTTTTTCTATAATTTGTCCATAAGAAAGATCAGTACTTGGATAAATTTTTTCAGCACCTGGTTCTCCACCCGGATAAGTATTTTCTAATTCTCCTGTATCAGTTAACATTGTAATTACTGATATATTGCTAGTAGATAATGAAGAAAATACTTCGGCATTTTTATTTATAGCAGTATCATAAAAAACATTACTATTTCCTATTGCGATATTAGGAACACCATCTGTTAATATAATCATATATTTATTATTTTTTTCTTCAGAGTAATATTGTTTGGCTAAAGTTATACCAGCATCTAGATTGGTTCTAGAGCCTTCAAATTTTATATTAGCTAATGAACTTTTTAATTTATTTGAATCTGTTTCTAAATTTGAAACTAATTTAGCATCTTCAGAAGTTCCTTCTTTTTTTATGTCAGAATTGCTAGAAAAACTAACAACTCCTATTTTTAAATTACCATTATCTTTTAATAAATTG
>CAOPQH010000043.1 GCA_948505485.1 uncultured Clostridia bacterium | reverse complement strand
AGTTTTTAGCTAATGTTATTCCTGAATCTAAATCTGTTCTGTCTCCTTCAAACTTTATATTTGATATAGAAGCTTTTAATTTAGATGGATCATTGCTAAGTTCTGAGACTAATTTAGCGTCTTCAGAAGTTCCTTCTTTTGTTACATCAGAACTACTAGAAAAACTAACAACTCCTATTTTTAAATTACCATTATCTTTTAATAAATTGTCAATAAGAGTATTTGCAGAAGAAACGATTGATTCGTATCTTGATTTTCCATCAGAGAGTTCATGAGTCATACTCTCAGAATTATCTAGTACTAGCATTAATTCTCCTGTTGGTTTTATTTCTGCAGCATCATTTGTTACTTTTAGTTGCAAAGTAACTTGTTTTTTATCTAAATCTTTATTAATTAATTTTTTCTCAAAATGAGAATAATTTGTTAAATCAATTTTGCAAACATTTTCTTCTACAACTTCAAATTTTATATTTGAATTAGGATTTCCATTTGATGTTGCATTTATAGTAGACGAAAATGTAGCAATTATTAGAATTGTTAGTAAAAATATTGAAACAAATAAATTGAATTTTTTCATATAAATCTCCTTTGTATATATTTATCTTATTTAGTATATGAATTATTTTATAATATATGTAAGAAAAATACAACAACAATATATAAAAAAGTAGAAAAAAATAAAAAAGTATGTTATTATGGTGAAGAATTTTTAAATAATAAAAAATATTTAAAAATTTAATTATTAAAAATATATTTTATAAAGGAATTAGTGGGGGAAAATGAATAATTTATTAGGAATATTATTATCATATTTATATATTGCAATAGTTATAGTGTTTGCAAAGTTTTTTGAAAATTATGGAAAAGAAGCAAGTAGAAAGTTTATCCACATAATGCTTGGAAATTGGTGGATTATAGCAATGTATTTTTTTGATAATGTAATATATGCATCATTTGTACCAGCAACTTTTGTTATTATAAATTATTTGTCATATAAAAAGGATATAATAAAGGTAATGGAAAGAAGTGATAATAAACAAGAGGGGCTTGGAACAGTATATTATGCTATTTCTTTATTAATTTTATCTATAGTAACATTTGGAATTATAAAAAAACCAGAGTTAGGATTAGTAGCTGTTTTTATTATGGCATATGGCGATGGATTAGCTGCTGTTATTGGAAAGAAAATAAATAGTTTTAAATATAAAATAAAAGATACAGAAAAATCTTTAGCAGGATCATTAACAATGTTTATAATAACACTTATAATTATTTCATTATATTTGTTATATATTAACAGCGCATTAATGGTAATTAAAGCTGTTGTTGTAAGTACTATAATAACATTAATAGAGGGAATTTCAATAAAAGGAACTGACAATATAACTGTGCCAATAAGTGCATTTTTAATTTTATTAGTAATAGTTTAAAATAAAAAATTTGGATGGAGAGATAATGGAAAAGATACAAATTTTAAATGAATATAAAAAACAAGATGATAAAATTTTATTATCTAAAGTATTAGATAAAATTGAATTTTGTAAGAAAAAAAGTAAAATTGAATATACAGATTTCTTAGATATGTATCAATTAGGATTAACAAAAAGCTTTTTAGACAAATTACAAATTTCTAATTATATGTTTTATGGAGGATATGAAAATGCAGAAAGAAAGATACTTATAATATATCCTGAAAATTATACTAATCAAATGATAGAGAAAAATTATGAAAAGATATTTAAAGTAATAAGAGTAGAGTTACCAGATAATTTAGAAGAAAAATATTCTCATAGAGACTATTTAGGTGGCATAATTAAGCTAGGAGTGGTAAGAGAAAAAATAGGAGATATACTAGTTAGCAAATTTGGTGGCGATATTATATGCATAGATGGGATAGACAAGTTTTTGTTACAAAATTTAAATTCTTTAACAAGATTTGGAACATCAAAAATATCAATAGAAAATATAAATGATTTAAAAATAACAGAAACTAAAAAGAAAGAAATAAAAATAATTGTTGCTTCACTTAGATTAGATAATTTTGTATCAGAACTTGCTAGGTGTTCTAGAAATAAAGCTGTAGAAATTATAAATACAGAAAGAGTTTTTGTAAATTATCAAAGCGAAACCAAAAAGACAAAGCAAATAAAAGAGGGTGATACAATTACAATTAGAGGAAAAGGAAGATTCGTTATAAAAGAATTAATAGGAAACACAAGAAGCGGAAGATTTATAATTATTGTAGAAAAATTTGTGTAAAAATTACTAAATAAAATTATTATATAAAATTAGCCAAACGCAGGAGAATTATTTTTCGTTTAAGCATTTATGCTAAACGAAAATATAATTACTCCGACGAGATTTGGCGGATTTAATAATTTTAAAAATTTTTACACAAATTTTTTTGTCATAATGATAGCGTTTTCAGTATTTTTATAATATTTTTTTCGAATTCCTAAATTTTTAAATTGAAATTTTTCATATAATTTTATAGCAAAAGTATTAGTTTCATTTACTTCTAAAGTTATACTTTTTAAGTTTAGGGATTTTGCTAGTTTAATTAAGTTTTCTAAAAGTATTGCTCCATATCCTTGATGTCTGTAAGATTTTTTAACAACTATATTTGTAATATGTGCTTCATCAAGAGCAATCCAAATTCCAGCAAAGCCAATTATTTCGTCATTATTTTTTAGTACAATATATTTTGAGTTTATATTTTCTAATTCAGATTTAAAAATATTATAATTCCAAAAGTCATCAAAATCTGAAGATAAATTATTTGATATAAGTTGTAAATCTTTTAAATTCATTTTACTTATTTCCATTTAATTTAGCCTCCAACATTCTTTCTGCTTGCGTTTTACGTAGATATAATGGTAGAATGTCATTTTTATTACCTATTTTGTAATTATATAATCCTGCTAGTCCTAAGTTATAGCTGTTTATTTCATTGTTGTCTACAAATTCACATTTTTCAATAGCTTGTTTGATAATTTCTTTATAATAAATTGCTCCATCGCCTATAAAAGTGATTTTTTCATTATATTTTTTTAAAATATCAATTATTGTATCAATATGTTCAGCACAAAATTTTTCTAATAAAGTATAAACATTATTTTCTAATTTGTATAAAGCAAAATATGAGTTAGAATTTTTAGCATCAATTAATGAACAAATTAAACCTGGGTTTTTTACATTATAAGCTAAAGCTTCTAAAGAACTTATTCCTATAGATGGTATATTTAAACTATCAGAAAAAGCCATTACAGTTGAAATACCTATTCTTATACCAGTAAAAGAACCAGGACCTTTGTCACAAACTAATAAATCAATATCTTTTAAATTTAAATTAGTTTCTTTAAAAACATCATCTATAAGTGGTAGTAATTTTTCAGAGTGTGTAAGACCACTATCTAATATTTTTTCTTTTATTAAATTAGAGTTTTCTAAAATTGATACAGCACATAATTTGCTAGATGTGCTAATACTTAAAACTTTCATATAAAAATTCATTCCTTTCTATAATTTTCTAACAAATTGTTACTATTTAGTATAGGATTTTAAGGTCTACGCAGGGTGATTAAATATTTTTATCAAAAGCCGGTAGGAAGACCCCAGCTATGTTGGCAGAGGTGATTGATAAAAATATTTAATTGCCCGTTGCAGGACATCAGATGAACTCTAATATCTAAATAGTAACAGTTTGTTTAGAATAGTCATATTGACAGGTAGCTTTACGATTATAAATCAAATAAATTATCATATTTTTTTCCAAAAGTTTGAATATCTAAAATTCTCAAATTCTCATTATTATTATCTTTAGAGAAAGAAATCTGAATATAATCTGTAGGAAGTACATCTTTTATAATTTCGCCCCACTCAATAATACAAATACCAGTATTAAAATATTCTTCTCCACCAATAGCATAGAATTCATCGATATTTTCTAATCTATAAACATCAAAGTGATAAATATTTATATTATTTGTTTTATATTCATTTACTATGTTAAAAGTGGGACTAGAAATTTCGTCTTCTAATCCAAAATAGCTTAAAAAGCCTTCTGTAAATTTAGTCTTTCCAGCACCAAGTTCTCCAGTGAGAACAATTATATCTCCATTAGTTAATTTGCTTGCTAAATTATAAGCAAAATTCATCGTATCTTTTTCAGAATTTGAAATATATTTGTAATTAATCATATAAACTCCCATTACTTTATTCTAATATGTTATATTATACAATATAATTATACTTATTTCAAATTTTTTGATATGTCAATGTATGTCAAATGTCATTGACAACCACATCTCCATTGACACATTGACATTGAGAGATTTTGTTTTGGAGTTTTGGGGAATATATAATGTTTATAAAAATAAAATTAAAATAACTATTGATAATTTTCTTAAAATGTAATATAATCGTAATAAATTTGAAATGTTTTTGTAACAAACTTACCATAAAGAAGGGAAGATTATAATGTTTAAATTTAAATTCGGACAAGATATTGGAATAGATTTAGGTACGGCTACAGTTATAGCATACATAAAAGGAAAAGGAATTGTACTAAGAGAACCTTCTGTTGTAGCAGTTGATAATAATACAAATGAGGTATTAGCAGTTGGAGGAGAGGCAAGAAGAATGCTAGGAAGAACACCTGGAAATATAGTAGCAACAAGACCATTAAGAGAAGGTGTAATTTCAGATTATACAGTTACAGAGAAAATGTTAAAATACTTCATAAATAAAGTAGGAGGAAAAACATTATTTGCACCAAGAATAATGATATGTATTCCATCAAGAGTTACAGAAGTTGAGAAAAAGGCAGTTATAGATGCAGCATCACAAGCAGGTGCAAGAAGAGTTTATTTAATAGAAGAGCCTATTGCAGCAGCTATAGGAGCTGGAATTGATATATCAAAACCATGTGGAAATATGGTAGTAGATATTGGAGGAGGAACAACAGATATAGCAGTTATTTCATTAGGTGGCTCTGTAGTAAATTCTTCAATTAAGGTTGCTGGTGATAAATTTGATGAATATATTGTTAAATATATAAAGAAAAAACATAATATAATGATTGGAGAAAGAACAGCAGAAGAATTAAAAATAAATATTGGTTGTGTACATCCTAAAATACAAGATGTAGAAATGGACATAAGAGGAAGGGACTTAATATCAGGATTACCAAAAACAATTACAATACATTCAAGTGAAATGCTAGAAGCTATGTTAGAGCCAGCTATGATGATAGTAGATGCGGTACATTCTGTTTTAGAAAAAACACCTCCAGAATTAGCCGCAGATATAAGTGATAAAGGTATATACATGACAGGTGGAGGATGCTTAGTAGATGGTTTAGATAAACTTTTGCAAGAAAAAACTGGAATAAATGTAATGATAGCACAAGACACTGTTTCATGTGTTGCTTTAGGAACAGGAAAAGCTTTAGATAATTTAGATGCACTAGAGGCAAAATAAAATAAAAATGAATCAATAAAGGGATAATAAATATGAGCAAAAGGGTGACTTTTATAACTTTACGGTTGTAAAGTTAATCAATATGAGACAAATGCAATGATACAAAAATTTATAGAAAAAGGATATGAATTAGTAGATAAAGAAAATGTTGCTGATATTTGTATAGTAAATACATGTACAGTCACAAATATGTCAGACAGAAAGTCAAGACAAATACTAAGAGGAGTAAAGGAAAAAAATCCTACTGCAATCGTAGTAGCTGTAGGGTGTTATGCTCAAGTATCTACAAAAGATTTAGAGAATATTCCAGAAATAGATTTAGTTTTAGGAAACAATGAAAAAGCAGATATAGTAAACTATGTAGAAAACTATATTATAAATAATGTTGCTAAAAATGATGTAACAGATGTTATGCATAAAAAGGATTTTGTCGATTTAGGTATAATAACATATACTGAAAAAACTAGAGCTGTTATAAAAGTTCAAGATGGATGTGATAGATTCTGTTCATATTGTATAATACCATATGCAAGAGGGAGAGTAAGAAGTAGAAAACCAGAGAGTATATTAGAAGAAATTAGAAATATAGCTAATAATAATATAAAAGAAGTTGTTATTACGGGAATACATGTTGCATCATATGGTAAAGATTTTAAAAATAAATATATGCTAATAGATTTATTAGAAGATATAAATAAAATAGATGGAATTGAAAGGATAAGATTAGGCTCATTAGAGCCAATGCTTATAAATAAAGAGTTTATAAATAGATTATCAAAATTAGAAAAAATATGTCATCATTTTCATTTATCTTTACAAAGTGGATGTGATGAGACATTAAAAAGAATGAATAGGAGATATACTACAAATGAGTTTAGAAAAGTAGTAAATATTTTGAAAAATACTTATAAAGATGTTATATTAACAACAGACATAATTGTAGGATTTCCTGAAGAAACAGATGAAGAATTTGAAGAAACATATAAATTTTTATCAGAAATAAAATTTTACAAAATGCATATTTTTAAATATTCTCCGAGAAAGGGTACTAAAGCTACTCTTATGAAAAATCAGATAAATGGGAAGATAAAAGAAGAAAGAAGCAAAAGATTGCTTAAGTTATCTGATGAAAATCAAATTGAATATAATAAAAACTATATAGGAAAAAAAGTAAAAGTATTATTTGAAGAAAAAGATAATGAAGGCTATTATAAAGGCCATACAGATAATTATATTTTGGTAAAAGTAAAAAGCATAGAAAATTTAGATAATAAAATTTCAGAAGTTTTAGTAGAAGAAGCGAACTATACATATATTACAGGAAAAATGTAATACAAATGTAACGAAAATGTAATATAAATTTAACAGTAGATTTATAAAAAATGCTTGATAAAAAAACATTAATATAGTATAAGTAAAGTAGAAAATTTATTTTTACTAAGGAGGAAATATATGTTAGGAATAGATGAAAAAATAAAGTCACAAGTATATGGTGAAACAGGAATAGAATTAAAAACTCAAAATGATGGTATAGGTGAAGAAATAGGATATGAAGAAAACGCTGGACAAGTTGGAAAAATTGAAAATATAGAACAATCAAATTCTCTTCCGGTAGAAACAGGATTCTGGTCAAGAATGAAAAACTTTTGGTTACAAGATATTCCTTGGGATAAAGAAATAAAAGTTGTATTAACACCATATCAACAAAAAGTGGAAAAAGAAGTAAATGATTTTCTACACCAAGAAATTACTTTTGGAACAATAAAAAATTTATTTAAATTTGGAAAGAAAAAATAGGAATTTATAAAAAGATGTAGCATAAATTTTAAATTTATGTTATATTTTTTTGTAGAAAAAATAATAGGAGAGATATATGGCTAAAAATAAAACAATATTTGTTTGCAATGAGTGTGGATATGAGTCATCTAAATGGCTAGGTAAATGTCCAGCTTGTAATAATTGGAATACTTTTTTTGAACAAAAGATAATAGAAACTAAAGGTAGTTTAAAAGCTCAATCAAACAAAGTTAATTCTCCAAAACCTCTAAATTCTTACGAAGGAAAAGAATGTATTAGAATGACTACAGGTTTTGAGGAATTAGATAGAGTGCTAGGTGGAGGGCTAGTTAAAGGATCTTTAGTTTTGTTAGGTGGAGAACCAGGTATAGGAAAGTCTACATTAATATTACAGATATGCGATAAAGTTGTCGGTGAAGGAAAGGTATTATATGTTTCAGGAGAAGAATCTGCAGAACAAATAAAAATAAGAGCAGATAGATTAGGAATAAATAATGATGATATATTATTTTTAGGGGAAACAGACATTGATGTGATAAATCAATCTATAATAAATTTAAATCCAAAATTAGTTATTATAGATTCTATACAAACTATGTATTCAGAAGAAATTTCATCTGCTGCTGGTAGTGTAAGTCAAGTAAGAGAAATAACAACGCAGATTATGAGAGTTTGTAAATCAAGAGCGATTACTACAATTATAATAGGACATGTAACAAAAGATGGAAACATTGCAGGACCAAGAGTTTTAGAACATATGGTAGATACAGTTTTGTACTTAGAAGGGGAAAGATATGTATCATATAGAATATTAAGAGGAGTAAAAAATAGATTTGGCTCAACAAATGAAATTGGGATGTTTGAAATGATAGATAAGGGAATGAGTGAAATATTAAATCCTTCAGATATTCTAATATCAGAAAGAGAAGATAATCCTTCTGGCTCATGTATTGTGTCAGCAATGGAGGGAACAAGACCAATGCTTATAGAGTTACAAGCTTTAACATCACAGAGTGTTTTTGGTATTCCTAAAAGAACAGCAAATGGAATTGATTATAATAGATTAGCATTATTAATTGCTGTTTTAGAAAAGAAAGCTGGGCTTATGCTAGGAGGCCAAGATGTTTATTTGAATGTTGTTGGAGGAATAAGATTAAATGAGCCATCAGTTGATCTTGGTATTATAGCTGCAGCAACTTCTAGCTTTAAAAATGTTCCAATACCAAAAGATACTGTAATAATGGGAGAAGTTGGTCTTACAGGGGAAGTTAGAAGAATTAATTTAATGGAAAAGAGACTTAAAGAAGCAGAAAAATTAGGATTTAAAACTTGCATAATTCCAGAAAGTAATAAAAAGGTCTTGAAAGAAAAATATAAATTAGATATAATAGGTGTGAAAAATATAGGAGAAGCTATGAAGAAAATAGGACTATAATTCTAAAGAAGATAAATATAAAGGTAAAACATAAAGAAAGAGGTGCTACATTTGAAAAGTAAAGATAATACGATACTAGAAGTTTTAAAAAAGATAGCTCCAGGAACTCCTATTAGAGATGGATTAGACAATGTTTTAAAAGCAAAAACAGGTGCATTATTATTAATTACTGATAACAAAGATGTTATTGACCAAATAGTAGATGGTGGATTTTATATAAATGAAGATTATACATCATCTAAACTATATGAATTAGCTAAAATGGATGGAGCAATTGTATTAAGTGGAGATATGAAAAAGATATTATTTGCGAATGCGCAATTAGTACCATCATTTACAATACCAACTGTAGAGACAGGAACAAGACATAGAACAGCAGAAAGAACAGCTAAGCAGACAGGGGAACTTGTTATAAGTATATCTCAAAGAAGAAGTATAATAACAGTATTTAAAAACAATGAGAGGCATATAGTAGAAAATACTGATGTTGTACTTAATAGAGCAAATCAAGCTATTCAAACATTAGAAAGATATAAAAAGGTTTTTGATAATAAGCTAAATTTATTAAATGAATATGAATTTAATGATATTGTAACCCTAGATAATGTTATTTCTGCGATACAAAGAGCTGAAATGGTTATGAGAATTGTAGACGAAATAAGAACTCAAATCTACGAATTAGGTGTAGATGGGAGACTTGTAAGTATGCAATTAGAAGAGTTAATAGGTGGACTAGAAAATGAGGAATTATTCATTATTAAAGACTATATAGCACCAGTAAGAAAAAGACTAACACCTGACAAAGTTATTAAAAAATTGTCAGAACTATCTTATGAAGAGTTGATGAAAACTCAAAATATAGCTAAATTATTAGGATACGAGAATTTTGATAATTATGAAGAAGTTGCATTATATACAAAAGGATATAGGATATTAAATAAAATTCCAAAAATGCCTAATAATATAGTTGAAAATCTAGTTAAATCTTTTAAATCTTTTCAACATATATTAGCAGCAGATATTGACACTTTGCATAAAGTTGATGGAATAGGAGAGATAAGAGCTAGAACAATAAAACAGGCATTAAAGAGAATGCAAGAACAATTTATATTTGATAATATTATGTTATAGGAGGAAAAAATGAAAAATTTTAAAGATATTATATGGGTAATAGCGTTAATAGTTATATTAGTTTTAATAGGAACATTATGTTATGGGTATTATAAAAAGGCTACAATGGAGGTAAAAAATCCAATTGCGACAATGGAAGTAGAAGGGTTTGGAACAATTAAAATGGAATTGTATCCAGATAAAGCTCCAAATACAGTCAAGAATTTCATAACATTGTCTAATAGAGGTTTTTATGATGGACTAAAATTTCATAGAGTTGTTAAAGACTTTATGATACAAGGTGGAGATTCAAATGGAGATGGAACAGGAGCACCTAAATTAAATAATTTAAAAGATGATGCATCTGATGAAAAATATAGTATTAAAGGCGAGTTTATTGCTAATGGATTTAAAAACGATTTGAAGCATGAAGAAGGAGTACTATCTATGGCTAGAGCTGATTATACTTCATATTCTTCAACTTTAAAAGAAGAATCTTATAACTCAGCAGGGTCACAATTTTTTATTATGACCAAAAATAATACTACATTAAATGGTTATTATACAGGCTTTGGAAAAGTAATAGAAGGAATGGACATTGTTCATAATATAGAAAATATTGAAGTTAAAGCTGCTGAAAGTGAAGAAGGTAATGCAGAGAGTAATGCTTCAAAAGAAGTTAGTACACCAGTAAATCCTCCAATTATAAAATCAATTAGAGTTGAAACATTTGGATATGATTTTGGAGAGCCAGAAACATTAGAACCATTTGATTATACATCATGGTTATATAGTCAATATGGATTAGATCCAAATTCTTTCTCAACAACAACTGATTCAGCAGAAGGTACAACAAGTGAGGGAACAGCAGAAGAAACAGTACCAGAAGATGGCACATCAGAAAATACACCAACAGAAGAAGGAACACCAGAAACTCCAGCAGAATAATAAAATATTAAATAATGCATTAATAAATAACTAAAAATGGAGTATAATAATAGTTACTATTCAGTTATAAAATTATAGGAGTAATAAATATTTTTTTAATGATATTTTATGGCTCTATATAGATATAATATACAGATAATTGAATAGTAGCTAGTAATAATTTATGAAAAATAGTTGACAAATATATATAAAATAGGGTAAAATATAAAATGTGCTCACAAATGAGCTACAAATGGTGGATGTAGCGTAGTTGGTTAACGCGCCAGTTTGTGGCACTGGAGACCGTGGGTTCGAGTCCCATCTTCCACCCCATTTTATATATAATTAAATATTGGGCTGTAGCCAAGCGGTAAGGCACCAGACTTTGACTCTGGCATGCGTGTGTTCGAATCCCACCAGCCCAGCCAATTTAAAGAATTATCTATATAAACCTATTTTCGACAAGCGGGTTTAAATATGATAATTTTTTTATATATTAGGAAAGTCATGCTGACTTTCTAATATATAAAACATATCGAAGAACATATCAGCAAAAAGTTATGACAGTATATAGAAACAAAGAAAATAAGCAATTAAAGAAAGATTTTGACAAATGGAAGAAAGAAGCACAAGAGAAAATTAAATTATTCAAAAAGGGCAAACTAGACGAAGATATTTTGTATAATTGGATGATCGAAAATAAATAAAATATTTGTGGAAAAATATGTTAAAATTTGTTGTAAATCAGTAGAATTTAAAGTATAATAAAAACATCCTTTTCTCAAAGGAAATCTTTGCGAAAGGAGGAACAAATATGAACAATGCAGATTTAGTATGGCATTTGGTAGAATTACTATTACAAAAAGAAAAAGACTCAAATCAAGTAGCTCTTGACCAAGCCAAAAATGACAATAAACCAAATGACCAAAGACCAAATGAGGTTTAGCTAACCGAAATTATGATAATGTAGCATACCACTTTAGCTACATTATCTTTTTTTATAAAAAATGAAAAGAACTAAATGATACCACACACTTAGCTCTTTTCGAACATCTATGAACAACGCATTTTGCTTTTAACTTAAGTTAAATATAGTATACTACTTTTTTTATTATATGTCAAACGATTTTCAAAAATTCATTTTAAACTCAATTTTTAAAACTTTTTTCTTATATCTTTTAGTAAATCATTAACATCTATTTCTAAAACATGAGCAATACCAAATAATTCATAATCTTTTACAGTTCTTTTGTTATTTTCAATATCATATAAACTTTGCTTATGAATACTAATTCCCATTAACTCTA
>CAOPQH010000042.1 GCA_948505485.1 uncultured Clostridia bacterium | reverse complement strand
TTTAGAAATATACTAAAAATAATTTAATTTTCTTATTATATTGAATAATTTCACTTCTTTATTAAACTATATATATTCAGGATAATTCCTGTGAAATTTTTTATATATTAGGAAAGTCATAGTGACTTTGTAATATATAAAACCAAATTTTTTTCTAACATAAAAAACATTTGATAATATTATTATGAACAATTATTAATTTTATATTATTACAATTTTCTACATTTTTTTAATTTTTTTCAAATTAAATTGTTAATGTACCATTTGGTGTATTTGTTACTATTAGAATATCTTCTTCTTTTCCATTTTCTGCATTTATATACACAATAAAATCTGTATCTTCAATTTTTCCTTTAAACTCATAACAAAGTATCTCTGTTTGCCATTCTGTTGGAATTATTGCTAATCCTTCACTTTGTATATTTAAATCTTTGTTTAGACTTTTCTTTGCTTCTTCTTTTGAGATTTTTATTTTTGAGGTATCTCTCTCACTATGTGAGTTTAAGTAGCCTGTAGATTCTAACCCTAATATTTCTCCATTATCTAGTGCAACCTTTACTTTTATTAAATCAGAATAAACTATCACACCATTTTGCTCATATGCATAATTTATTGTAACAATTCCAGATTCTTTCAAATAATAAGTCTCTTTCATATTAGGAAAACCTTTTTGTGCTAAAAATTCTTTTCCCTTTTTATTTGCTTCGTCTTGTGATATAACTTCTGTTGTTACTTCTCTATTAGAATTCATTAATACAACATGTCCACCTTTTTGTGATATTGCAACATTTACGTTATCTTCTTGATTAGTCTTTACAGAAAAATCATATACTGGAATATTTGCATTTTCTGATAGTCCTATATTTGAAATTTCTTTTATATTATCTTCTCCAAGTAGATCTTTTACTCTTTGTTTAGCTGTTTCTTCGTCTATGTTATCTCCCGTTAAACCTTTTTTATCTGTAGTTGTTATATGCTCTGAAAATGCTCCATCATATATTAATCCAGCATATTCGTGAAAATTTTCTTCTAGACTACTAAAACTGTCTTTGGAAATACTACTAACCTCTTGTGCAAATTGTAATGTATCTTTCTTTGTTAATTCTTTCCAACTAATTCTGCCACTATTTAAATCTTCTGATAACTGATTTAAAGTGTTTTCAAGTTCTATACTATAATTGTGTAAGTCTTTTAGGTTTTTTAAGTCTTCTTCTGTTAAATTTTCATCATATATATTTTTTCTTGATAGTGTATAACTATAGTCACTAACCTGATTTAAAAATTTTTCAGTGTTTTCTAGTTCTTGACTTTCTATTGGTAATCTAGACAAATAACTTTGTGCTAAATTAGCCTCTCTCCATACATTTGTTAAAGTCTCTGCACCGTGCTCAGAAGAACTCGAAATTAATGATTTAGCTAAATATGATTCAACATTTTGAACATAATCTACTAATTCATAAAATGCCATATTGTATTCATTTTGGCTTGCTGTAGCATACTCCTTTTGTTTGTTATATAATGTTATTCCTAATCCTATTATTCCAGCTAACATTATAATTAATGCTACTGTTAAAATATTTGACTTTACTTTTTCATTTTTCAATTTATATACCTCTTTTCTTTATTTACAAAATCTATGTTTTCCTATTGTTTTAACAAGTGGTCTAGACCATATCCATTTATTGGTTGCAGTATTAGGATTAAAGTAATATATACATCCTCCTGTAGGATCCCATCCACTTACAGCATCTTGAGCCGCTTTATAAACAGTTGAATTTTGAGCAATCGGTTCATTTATTTGTCCATCTGCAACCGCTGTAAATGCCCCGGATTGATATATTACCCCTGCAATTGTATTTGGAAATTTCGAGTCTTTAACTCTATTTAAAATAACCGCACCAACTGCAACTTGTCCTTCGTATGGCTCCCCTCGGGCTTCTCCATTTATTGCTCTTGCCATAAGTTGAGTATCAGATGTGTTTGATGCTTTAGCATATGATTTATTCATCCTTTTTTCTGGAAAATATAATACTATTGTTACTAGAATTATAGCAATTATAAATATTAAAAAAATTTTTAAGATACTTTTCATAACTACTCCTATAATAAAACTGTTTGTTACAATTACTTTTCTTTATTTTGCCTTTTTTTGTAAAAAATATACTATTTTCTATAAATTTATGATAGAATTTAAAAAATGAAATTATTATTTAGGGGATTAATATGAAAAGAATTTTAATTTTTTACGCTTCTTATGGTGGCGGACATCTATCAGCAGCTAAATCAATTGAAAAACATATAAACGATAACTATTCAAATGTTGAAATCGAAATGATAGATTGTATGAGATATATAAGTAAAACTATAGACAAAGTTGCAGCTACAGCTTATAAAGAATTTGCAAAAAAGGCACCTTGGGCTTGGGGAAGAATTTATTCAGATTCACAAAAAGGTCCTTTGGCACACATTAGCACTAGATCAAATAAAATAATGGCAATTAAACTTTTAAGACTACTAAGAGAAAAAAAACCTGATTTAATCATTTCAACACATCCTTTTGGAAGTCAAATGTGTAGTTATTTGAAAAGAAAAGGGAAGATAAATTCCAAAATTGCAACTATTATGACAGACTTTGCACCACATGATCAATGGCTTGTAGGATCAGATTTTACTGACTTTTATTTTGTTGCACATAATAAAATGAAGGATTACTTGATATCAAAAAATATTTCTTCAGATAAAATTTTTGATACTGGAATTCCAATTTCTGATAGATTTTTATCCGATTTTGATAAAAAAGAAATATTTAATTCTTTGGAATTAAATGATAATTTAAAAACAATTTTATTCTTTGCAGGCGGTGAATATGGACTAGGAAAAAATAAAACTATTGATATATTTAAATATTTTAACGAAATAGCTTTTAACATTCAAGTTATTGCTATTGCTGGTAAAAATGAAAAAATGAAGAACGCTTTTGAGGAAATTGTTAACGAATATAATAGTACTGATAAAATTAAAGTTCTAGGATTCACAGACAAAGTTCCTGAACTTATGGCTATTTCAGATTTAGTTGTTACAAAGCCAGGTGGATTAACTACATCAGAAAGCTTAGCTTGTAATTTACCAATTGTAGCAATAAATCCAATACCAGGTCAAGAAGAAGAAAATGCTGAATTTTTAGAAAATAACAATATTGCTATTTGGATTAGAAAAAATGACAATTACAAAAAAATTTTTAAACAACTACTAAGTGATGATACAAAATTAGAAAAAATGAAGAACAATACAAAAATATTAGCAAAAAAATATGCAACAGAAAACATCTGTAAAATATTATTAAATAAAGAACAACAGTGGCATGATTAAAATTTTTGACCTTTTAGATTAGCTTTCATGCCACGCCCGTTGTTCGCTCGCGAAAATTGCAAAGCAATTTTCTGTGAAACACTTTATATTATAGGAAGTTCAGAGAACTTTCCTATAATATAAAATTTCGAAGAATTTTCCTTAATTATAAATTTAAATATAGCAAAACAGTTGAAAATCGGGCGATTACTAATCGCCCCTACATTTCTCTACTATTCTAATTTATCATTATTTATATTTCTCTTCTTCCTTCTAAAGCCTTTGTTAATGTTATTTCATCTGTATATTCTAAATCTCCTCCAACAGGAATTCCATGTGCTATTCTTGTTACTTTAATTCCTAATGGCTTTATTAATTTAGATAGATACATTGCTGTTGCCTCTCCTTCTACTCTAGGGTTTGTTGCTAATATAATTTCTTTTACTGTTCCATCCATTAATCTTGATAATAGTTCCTTTATTTTTATATCATCAGGTCCTATACCATTCATTGGAGATATTGATCCATGTAAAACATGATATACTCCTTTAAATTCATGAGTTCTCTCCATTGCAATAATATCTCTAACATCCTCTACTACGCAAATTAGAGATGGATCTCTTTTTGCATTTGAACATATTGTACATGGATCTGTATCTGATATATTAAAACATTTACTACAATATTTTAAATTCTTTTTTGCATTTACAATAGAAGCAATAAACTCATTCGTTTCTTCCTCTGTACTATTTAATATATAAAACGCTAGTCTTGCAGCTGTTTTATGTCCTATACTTGGTAACCTTTCAAAACTTTCTATTAATTTTTCTATTGATGGTGAATAATATGACATATATTTTACATCCTTTACTATAAATTACATTATTCCTGGTATATTATATTTTCCCATTTCCATAGCTTGTGCACTATCTACTTTTCTTAATGCCTCATTTACACATGTTAATATTAAATCTTGTAGCATTTCTACATCATCAGGATCTACAACATCTTTCTTTATTTCTATTTCCTTTATTATTTTTTCTCCTGAAACTTTTACACTTATTGCTCCTCCCCCTGCTGTTGCTTCAAATTCTTTTGTTGCAAGTTCTGCCTGAGATTTTTCTAAATCTGCTTGCATTTTTTTGGCTTCTTTCATTAAATTGTTTATATTCATTCCGCCAAATCCTCCCATTCCTCCTGGGAATCCTCCTCTTTTACCCATTTTAATTCCTCCTTATTTTTATTCTATAATATTTAATGGTATATTTTGTTCATTTGCAAACTTTTCTATATCATCTTTTGCATTAACTGTAGGTATATCCTCTGCATTGTCAATATATTTGATTTGCATTTCTTTACCACAAGCAATAGATACTAATCTTGATATTTCTGTAATATTTTCTGTTTTCTCTAAAACTGACTTTCCAAAAGGTGTTAATCCATTTGGAAATTGAATTCCTATTGTCATATCATTTATCTCTATTGCCGTAGTATTTATTAAATTTGTGTATAAAACTATTTTTCCATTTTGCTTTAGTTCTTCTACAATTTTAGGCCAAAAATCTTTAGTTTTATTTGAGTATTTTGCCTTTTGTACTTGTATCTTTTGAACTGGTGTATTTACAGTGTTTTTCTTTGGCAAATCCTTAGTTGCACTACTCTTTTGAGGTTGAGCTACTTGAAATGCACCACTTTTTACATATCTTTCTAAATTATTTAACCTATCTATTAAATCTGTACTTTCTTCTTTATTACATAATTTTATAATTCCAGCTTGAAACATTATTGTTTTTTGTGTAGAACTCTTGATGTCATTTTCTAGCTCTGATAATTCATATACTAGTTTAATTAGCCTTTCTTTTGTTAATTTATTTGATAGTTCATGAATTTTATTTTTTTCCTCTTCATTGTATATCTCTATGTTTCCGCCAGTTTTTACTATTAAAATATCTCTTATATATTTTATAATTTCCCATAAAAAATTATTTATATCTTTTCCATCTGCTAATACATTTTCTATGCTAATTAGTGCTTTATCAATATCATATTCTATAACCGCTTCTACAATATCAGATACAAATGTCAGTTTAGGAATTCCTACTAGTTCCTTTATTTTGTCTTCATCTATATTATTTTGACCATCTTGCACACATCTTTCTAATATTGATAATGCATCTCTCATTGCGCCTTCTGATAAAACAGCGATAATATTTAGAGCATCTTTGGTTGCTTCAATATTACTTTCTTTACAAACAATTTCTAATCTTTTTATAATGTCTTCATTAGGAATTTTTTTAAAATCAAACCTTTGGCATCTAGATAAAATTGTAGCTGGTATTTTCTGAGGCTCTGTTGTAGCCAAAATAAATTTTACATGCTCTGGTGGCTCTTCTAATGTTTTTAATAATGCGTTAAAGGCTCCTTGTGATAACATATGAACTTCATCTATTATATATACTCTATATTTTGCTTTTGTTGGAAGAAAGTTAACTTCTTCTCTTATACTTCTAATATCTTCTACACTATTATTTGAAGCCGCATCCATCTCTACTATATCTGTTAAAGAACCAGATAAAGCTGACTTACATATTTCACATTCGTTGCATGGCTCTCCATCTTTAGGATTTAAACAATTGATTGCTCTTGCTAAAATCTTTGCAGATGATGTTTTTCCTGTACCTCTTCCCCCGTTAAACAAATATGCATGTCCTATTCTCCCTGATACTATTTGATTCCTTAGTGTTTTAGTTATATGTTCTTGTCCTACCATTTCTTCAAATGTTAAAGGTCTAAACTTTCTATAAAGTGCTGTGTACCCCATTATATTCACATCCTCTATAATATAATTGTATATATGATTTTACAATTTAAAAATGGTGTGATATCTTAATCTCTCTATGGAAAGTAATTTCCACATAAAAGTATCTACTTATTGCTGCTTCCTTCCGGACCTGACAAGATTCATAGGCTCCTATTGGATTTTACTCTCCATACAAAGATTAAGTCTCATACCATTTGCATTATATACTGTAATTATATTAAAATCAAGTATTATTTATTAATTTTCTATTCTCTTAAAAATAATATTTTCTAAATTAGTTATTTCTATATTTGAACTTCCCTCTTCCACAATATTTCCTGAAGGTGTGGATAAATTGACATTTGCTTTAAAACATTTACCTGAATTTAATTTTATTGTTATATCAAAAGATATTTGGGCTTGTATATCTTCTAAACTTATATTAGATTTCTTTAGTAATTGGTTATGTTGTATCTCTTCATCTGTGTCTGATGTGTAAATTCCTATATTATCATTTGCATATCTAAAAACTATTATTCCTCCTTGATTAGATATCTTTAAGTTTCTTATATCTGTTTCTAAGTCTCCTTTGTATTCTACATTGCTTGTTTTATATTCTTCTTTGTTTTTTAACATAGATGTTCCTGTATTTTTAGGTCTATATATATTTTTCTCTCCTAGTTCATGTTTTTTATTAATTTGAAAGTTATCTAATATTATTGAGTCTATAACTTCTATTTTATTATAATCTTGATTTTTCTCTATATAAATATATATATCATTATTTTGATTTAATTTAAAATTCCACCTATGTTCTCCTTCCTGATCTATTCCTTCTGCAGTACTTATAATAGTTATTTTCGAAATATTAAATGGCAAATTTTCTTCTCCTTCGACTTGATATCTTAATATTATCATGCCTATTGCAAAAATTATTCCAACTATTCCAACTATTGCTAGGCATATACGAAATATCTTTGTTTTAAGCCTTTTCTCCATCTTTACCTCCATTTTTCTTTGCTTGTCTTAATTCTTTAAAAAATGTTTTTAATATGTTCTCACATTCTTTTTTTAATATTCCTTTTTCTACTTCTACTTTATGATTAAATTTATAATCTTCAAATAAATTTAAAACAGAGCCTGCAGCCCCTGTTTTTTCATCATTTGCACCTATGTATATTTTTTTTATTCTAGAATTTATAATGGCTCCTGCACACATTGAACATGGTTCTAATGTTATATACATTTCACAATCTAATAATCTCCATGCTCCTATTTTTTTACTTGCTCTTTGTATTGCTAATATTTCTGCATGCTTTGTTGTATCTTTTTTTGTTTCTTTTAAATTGTGTGCCTTTGCAATTATTTCGTCTTCTTTTACTATTACCACTCCTACAGGCACTTCTAACTTTTTATATGCTTTTTTAGCCTCTTTTAAAGCTTCCTTCATAAATTTTTCTTTCATTTTTTCTCCTAAAAATATGGTGTGCCCAAAGGGATTCGAACCCCTGTCTACCGCTTAGGAGAAACTCGGTTACAATTTCAAATAGTGTTTGATTTTTTTAAAAGCCTTTAAATATCTAACGAAATGCAATGTTTTTTAAAATCATTTTTTTAAATTTAATTTGTATTTTTTTATAATTTTAAATACTATTTTATAAAATTCGCGACAATTTCGCGACACACTATTTAAAAATTCTATCCTAATCTTCTAGTCCTCTGAACACCATATTCTTTCCTACTTCTTTTAAATTTTACTTAAAATATTTTAGCATAAATTTTATTATTTTACAATATACTTGCAAAATTAAATTATATAAAAAAATTAATGTAAGTATTTTTTCCTACATTAATTTTATAATATACTTATACTAATGAGATCATTATAAACTCATTTCCATATTTTTCTTTTTGTTCCTCTAACCAATCCCATACATTATCTATGTTAATATCAGATGTATCTATTTTTTTAAATATAGGATATTTCTTATCTATATAATCTGTTATTAAACTTTGATTATAATCTTCGGTTTTATCGGAATTAAATATAAATTTAAGTAATTCTTGTATTTCTTTAGTTAATGTAAATTTTTTCTTCGTGTATAATGAAAGCATTTGACTAAATCCTATTTTTCTTTCTCCATTTGCATTATAGTATTTATCAAAAACAGATATTGCCTCTTGTGTTTTATCTTCGTTAGAATGAGTATATATAAACGTTGTTGAAAGTTGTGAGTGTCCCATTAATTTTTGAACATCTACAGGTGATAAATCTGGATTTTCATTCATTTGCATTGAACAGTAACTATGTCTTAATCCATGTAATGATACATCCCTAATACTTTTATGATTATTTCTAAAATCTAGCCATTTACTTGATGGAGTATCTGGAAACATTATTCCTCCTGTCTTACTTAAAAACAAATTACGAGGTGGAATATAATTATCATTTTTTCTTTTAAACTGTTGTATCATTCTTTGCCTTAATTTCAAATACTCCATAATTGCCTCAGTACAAAATCTTGGAATAGGAACTTCTCTTACACTTCCTTTTGTCTTTGTATCTTTTTCAAGTATTCGTTGGTTTTTCTTATCCCAGATTACCGCCCTTTTAACACTTATCATATTATTATCAAAATCAATATCTTCAATATGAAGCCCTACTAATTCTCCACGTCTTAAACCTGTGCATATAGCAATAGTGAATAATGCCTCCTTCAATGAATCTTCTGTTTTTAGAATATCTAATATTTGTATTAATTCATCTCTGTTATAGGATTGTTTTTCTTTTTTTGAAACCCCAGGGGCTTTTACTTTCAAAACAGGATTTGTTTCTAAATAATCCCATGCAACTGCTTTATTTAATATTTTTCGTAATAATCTATAAACATTGTTTACACTTGTTGGAGATAACTTAACAACATTTCCGTTTTTATCTAATCTTTCTCGATCTCTTTCCTTTAGTTTATTTATAATTCTTTGAATTGTCAAAGCATCAATCTTATTCAATGGCATATTCGCAATTTCTGGTAAGACATAATTTCTTAATTCTGTTTTACCACCTTGAACTGTTGTTGGACTTAATTCTTTTTCTGCATATTCTTTATAGTAAATCCTAGCAAACTCTATAAATCTTATACTACTTTTCTCGCCTTTACCATTTTTTAGTTTTAATTCTGCTAGTCGTTTATCTCTTTCTTTTTTTGCTTGTGCTAAAGTTCCTTCAAATACTGCTGAATAATAATCTCCTTTTTGACCATTTGAGCCACCTTTTCTAATAAATATTCTATATTTCTTTCCTTTTTCTATTTCATATATATATTTATCTACTTTATTGGTATCTTTATTTAGTACATTTTTTCTTTCTTTTTTAATCTTTTTTACTTCTTGTTTTTTTTCAACACTTTTTTCTTCAAATATATCATTCTCTTGTTTTGCTTTTTCAAGTAGTAATCCATTCTCTTTTAGCTTATTATCTCTTAACTTTATTGCATCTTCTAGTGTACCATTAATGTACTGGTCGAAATTTATTCTATTATTATTTTTCTTATCTATTTTAAGGAATTTAACTCTATACCTATTATCCGAAATATAATAAATATACTTTTCAACTTTTTCTTGCACTAGTATTTCCTCCAATTAAATTTCATATTTTACTTTTTCTTTTTTTGGTTTTGTTTCCTTTTCTATCCATTTATCAATTTCTTCTTTATTAAACATTCTTTTATTTCCAATAAAACAACAAGGTAACCCGTCATTTTGAATTGCTTTATTTATGTTATATCTTGTAAAAAACGGATATTTTTCAATTAATTCATTAATTGTATAAAGAACTTTTGACTCCTCTTGATTAAATACTTGTATATTTTCATTAACTTTATTTTCTTTTTCAGGGCAACTAAATATTGAAATCAATTCTTCTAATGTCATACTTTTTATAGTATTGTAAATTTCATTTTTGCTCATTTAACCTTTCTTCCTCTCTATATTATATATTCACATACCATTTCGATTAAATTTAAAGGTCTAGCATTGCTCTTTAATATAAATTCTTTTGTTATAGAAAAATCTGAACACCAATAAATAGCATCATCTTCTTTATTAAAAGTTTCAACTTCTACTTTATTTCTATATTCTCTAATTGCCTTATAACCATCTTGTGTATGACAATAATAATTATTAAAAAAAGCATTATTGGTATTATTTTCTTTATTATAGAAATTAACATATTTATCGGATGGTACTTTAAAAATTATAGGAAATATTCCTTTATCAAATATCTTAATTATTTCAGAACTGATTTTATAAAAATTATAATTCTTTTTATAAACTTGCATAATATCTCTAGCATATACATTTCCACATTTAGATTTTAAAATATAACTTTTTTCTTTGTTATCTCTTACTAAATACCAAACTTCATTAAATTCATTATCTATAATTTCATAGATTTTTTTTATAATTCCTTTATTATGCAACTGCATCATTTCTTGTTCCCATATCATGGTTACTTTACTCATTCCATAGTAATAACTCCACATTACTTCTATTTCTCGTCTTTCCATATTCACCACTCCTAACTATCAGCTACATTTTTTATAAAAAGTTGAATCCTATTATCGAGAATCATTATAACGTGCTCAATATGAAAAGTCAGCCCATTTACTATTTTTTATTAAATATTCTTTAGAAATAGTATAATCAATTCTTTTTCTAATCCCATTTGATTTTTTTAGGCACAGCATAAGAAGTCTTTTCTTTGAATTCTTTTTTTAATCTGAATTCATTTGTCCTACTATGATAATCATAAATACTTGAATTCCATTTTTTAAAAGCTCTATTATTAATAGTTCTCTTTGCAGAAAGTTCACCACTTGCTTGAAAATGTTGCGATTGCATGAATCCTTCTAGTCTTTCATTTACGGATTTTCTAATTTTTCTATTTTTAATAATACATTGAATATTTCTTTGCTTTTGTCTAATAGCACTTTCTTCTTTTCTTTTATTTTTTTCATCACTATATCTACTATCTGTTCTTATTATTTTAGAAACATATTGTTTACTTACATTAAGATTCTTAGATATAGTAATTGTATTTAATCCTTCTTCATAATAGGAAATAATGATCATTTCTTTTTTAGTCATATCAAACCTTTCCTTCAAGTTTGGTTGACTTTTTATACAACAACTTTTGAACATGACAGTATATTATAGATCACGAGTTAAGTAATCTATATAATCTGAAAATTCTTTTCCATGTAATTCTGATAATTTTGGTGTACGATATAGTTTCTTTTTAGATCTTCTTTTTAATTTGTTCAAGCGCATTGTATTTATTATTGCTAAAATACCTAAAGATGCACAGCCAAACATTAATAATATTAATAAAATTTTCATAGTTATTTCAACTCCAAATTATTTATAATATCTTGTGCTTTTAGATGTATCTCTTTATTATCATACATTTGATACATCAACCACATAAGTTCACCAAGTTGCTTGGCTGTGGGATCTTTGTTAAGTATTTTGTTTTCTTCTTGCATCTTTTTAAACGAAACTTGAGCATATTCGATTGCTTTTTTTATATCCATAACATTTACCTCTTTTCTTAAAATTTAGAAAATATCCTTTTCTATAAGGTAAATGCCCTCGTTTTTCAAAAAAGGTATAATTTTTTGAAAAATTTTTAATTTTTTTTATTTTTTTCTATTTCTGCTTAATTTATTAAAAAGAGCAATTCTAATTTTTTGTTCGCAATCCTCATCTACATGCCCATTTGTTTTAGATGCTTGTCTAATTATAGGTTGCATATCTTGTAATATCTTTTCTATTTCTAAATTAGATAAATTATAATTATTAAAATTATTTTCCATCAGATGAACCTCCAATCATTTTACTTATTTTAGATGCAATAGATTTTTTGCGATTGTAAACAGTCATTTTAGTAATGGATAATAATTTCATTACTTCAA
>CAOPQH010000041.1:5349-12197 GCA_948505485.1 uncultured Clostridia bacterium | reverse complement strand
TCTATATTTTATTAAAATCTTTTTTATTTTTTCCCCAGATTATTTAACTCATATTTACATTAATCATCTGCTCTATAATTTGTGTTTATGATAGTTTTGTAAATAAATTTTTATATTTACTGTCAATAATTTTTAAAAAATAAGTTTTTATATTTTCTTGACTTTATTACTATAATTAGAGTATAATAAAAATAGGAAATGACAATTCCGTTAGATACGGTTTTGCCAGAGAATGTTTTTAATAAACCATTTACCCTGTCAAAAGTAGAATGGTTTATTTTTTATTTATGTAGTTGCTTATCAACCCAGTTCTTATACAGAACTGACATCAAGGCAACATTTAATGTTAAAGATAACATCAATGATATTACAAAAAATAGTATCACTTTAATCATAAACACCACCCGCCTTTCCTACGATGAATCGTATAATATTGGGTGGCAAAACCGTTCCACTAATTATCAATTTCCTATGTTTATTATTTTACAATATTATTTTAACTTTGTCTACTCTAATAATTAATTTTTTAAAGCTTATTTAAATATTTGCCTATATAATTTGGAATTAAAAATAGACACTTATATTAAAGCATCTATCTCTATGTAATATTTAATTTATGGAATTATTTTTTCTTTTGTCATAACCACGTTCCGATACATAACTACGTGATATTCCCATCATTTTAGCAATTTCATTTTGTGTTTTAGGTTTATGACCATCTAGCCCAAATCTTAATTCTATAATAGTTTTTTCTCTATCTTTTAGTATTTCTTTCATCTTTTCATACAACTGTTTTATTTTAATTTTTAAATCTACTTCGTCTTCAATGCTTCTCTCATCATTCTCTAATACCTCTTGCAAAGTTACAATATTATCATCTTTATCTTTACCTATTGTTTCATTTAAATATACTTCTGAATTTAATTTTTTTGTAGCTCTTAAATGCATTAGAATTTCATTATCTATACATCTTGAAACATATGTAGAAAGTCTTGCACCTTTTTCAAGATTAAAACTATTTATACCCTTTATTAATCCAATTGTACCTATAGAAATTAGATCATCTTGTTCAACATTTGTATTTACATATTTTTTAGTAACATGTGCTACTAATCTTAAATTTCGTTCTATTAATAAATTTCTAGCTTCATCATCTCCATTTTTCATTTTTTCTAAACATTGTTTTTCTTCTTCTGTACTTAAAGGTTCTGGAAACAAATTGCTTCCTTGTATATATCCAACAGTAAATACGGACAATTTCAAAAAGTTAATAAAGTCCATAATTCCCGCAATACAAAGTGCTGTAATCATAAATGCACCTCCATTTTCTCTATACATGAATTATATGTCGCTTATTTCTAAAAGTGCATGACCATTGAAAATTTTGTATATTTTAAAAAATAATTGAATAAATTAATATTGGAGATGATTATGAATTTTTTAAAAGATTATTTTAAAGGTATGGCTATAGGTGCTGGTGCAATACTCCCAGGAATTAGCAGTGGTGTACTTTGTGTTATTTTTGGAATATATGAAAAATTAATTGATAGTATTTTAGGAATTTTTAAAAACTTTAAGGAAAATTTAAAATTTCTATTTCCTATTATCTTAGGAGGAGTATTTGGAGTTTTAGTATTTGGAAACATATTAAACTATTTACTATACTCTTTCCCTGTACAAACAAAATCTATATTTATTGGTTTAATTTTAGGAACTATTCCTAGTTTATTTAAAGAAGTACATTCTAAAATTACTTTTAGATTACATTATATTATATTTTTAATTTTAGCTCTTGTTATAGGTATACTAACAGTTTATTTTGAAAAAAACTTAACTACTAATTCATTATTATATTTTGATTACCCTTACTTAATTTTTTCAGGATTTGCAATGTCTATTGGCATAATCGTACCTGGTGTAAGTAGTACTATTATTTTAATGTTATTAGGTGTGTATAGCACTTATTTATCTTCTGTTTCTTATTTATATTTCCCTGTTCTTATACCTATAGGAATAGGTCTTATTATAGGTGGTATAATTTGGATTTGCATAACAAAATTTTTATTAAATAATTATTATGGACCTTCTTTCTATTCTATTATTGGATTTACTTTGGGCTCTATAATAATTTTATATCCTAGTATGAATTCAGTTTTAGAAATTATTATTTCTATACTTTGCATTTCTATTGGTTTTATTATATCTAGTTCATTTAAAAAGGTGTAATCATCGATTACACCTTCATTTTTTTCTTCTTATTATCCAATCTTTATCACACTTAATTGGTAACTTAATTTTAACAGTTTGGCCTTTTACTCCTGGACTAATAAATTCAATTTCTTTATCTGTTTCTGAATTCCATAATCTTTCTATTTGGAAGCTAATTGGTTCTAATTTATATGGAACTAAAATTTCTAATTCATCTCCAACTTTTAATTTGTTCCTAATTTCTATTACTGATTTTTCTTTATTATACTCTAATACTTTCCCACCAAATTCGTATTTTTCATTATATTGTTTACCACTATATTCTTGAATATCTTTATTATTTCTATCATTGAAATAAAAGGTAGTTAATCCTCTTGTTTTTACTTTTTCTATTTCTTTTAAATACTTAGTATAATCATAATTTTGTGGATCTTTTTTATAGTCATCAATTGCATTTCTATAGCTATTAACTATACTTGCAACATAATATTCTGTTTTTAATCTTCCTTCTATTTTTAAGCTATCTATACCCATATCTATTATCTCTGGAATTTCTTTTATCAAACACAAATCTTTTGATGAAAATATGCTTGTTCCATATTCATTTGTTTCAATTGGCATTAACTCTCCTGGATTGTTTGCTTCTTCTGCATATAAGTTATATGACCATCTACAGCTTTGGCTACAGTCTCCTAAATTTGCACTTCTGCATGATAAAAAGTCACTTAAAAAACATCTTCCAGAATATGAAAAACATATTGCACCATGTATAAATATTTCTATTTCCATATCTTCTGGTTTATTTTCCATTATATACTTTAATTGCTCTTTGTTTAATTCCCTTGCCATTATCATTCTTTTGCCACCATTTTTATGCCAAAAATTACAGTCATGAAGACTAACTATATTAGCCTGTGTACTAACATTTATTGGAATACTTGGTGCATATTTTTTTACTACTTCTATTACTCCTCCGTCTGCTACAATTATTCCATCAGGTTTTAATGTTTCTAGTTTCTTCGCCATTTCGATTATTTCTTCATATTTTTCATCCCAAGCAAATATATTAAGTGTTACATATACTTTTTTTCCTATACTGTGTGCATATTTTATTGTATCTTCTAGATCATTGTCTTGCATATCAGCTCTTGTTCTTAATGATAATGATGATGTTCCTGCATATACTGCATCTGCTCCATATAAAAATGCTATTTTTGCTTTTTCAAAAGAACCTGCTGGTGCTAATAATTCTACTTCTTTTTTCATTATAATATTCTCCCTTTCTTTATTCTAAATAACTATTATCTGCATATTATTTAATATAGCATAAAATAACATTATTTACAATTATTATTTACTTTTTTGACTTTTTTTGATATTATATTTAAAATTATGTTATAGGTGATTCTATGGATGAAGAAAAAATAATTAAGGATGATAAAAATTTAAATTCATTTTATTATATATTATTAATATTTTTTATATATGCTTTTATTGGTTGGCTATTAGAAACAGCTTATGCTGTATATAACTTTGGATATTTTGTAAAAAGAGGATTTTTATTTGGACCTATTTGCCCTATTTATGGGTTTGGCGCAGTTATTATGGTTAAATATATAGAAAAATATAAAGAAAATTCCTTAAAATTGTTCATTTTTTCTATTGTGATATTTTCTGTTTTTGAATATTTAGCAAGTTATGTATTAGATGCTCTTTTTGCTTCCAAATGGTGGGATTATACAAATGATTTTTTTAATTTAAATGGACGAATAAGTATTTTTTATTCGTTTGTATGGGGAATCTTTGCTATTATGTTTGTTAATCATATTCATCCTTTTGTAAAAAAATATGTAGATAAATTATTGTATCGTATTCCTTATTACTCTCAATTATTGGCATTATATTTATTTGCGGTTATTTATGCATTTGATACTATAGTTTCAATAAGTAAATATTTATTTTAAAGAAATTTTTATTTTTATAAAAGTTTCTTTTTATATTAAATTTAAGTTTCAGTTTTTTTATATTGATATTAGAAAAAAATTTCTATATAATTATAAAAAAACCGAAACTTAAATCTTACAAAAATTGACCATTTCCTTAAAAGATGATATAATAAGCTACGTGAATTTTATAAAAAATTAAAAAGGAGGTCATTTTATAATGGCAAAAGAACAAGTTAATATCCCTAATCGGATAATCAAACAATATCATTCTGCATATAATATTGCTGCTAAATGCTCCAATAATATTGTAGAAATATGTGAGAATCTATATGATATCTTATCTTCAGCAGATATCAATAATGATAACGATTGTAAGATAAGGGATGACTTTTTAAGTGGTTTAGATGTATGCATTAGTGATAGAAAAACCACTTTTGAGCTAACAAACTTAACCACAGATATAAACTTTTTACTATTGTACATTACTATTTGGATGAACAGTAGTAAGGAATTTGACATTGATATAAATTATATATCGCGTAGAAAAAGTCTCGAAAAAGATCTTTCAAAAATGTTTGAACGTGCATTCAATGGAAAAGATGCACAAAAAGTATATGATAGATTTGCTTTTAGAGGCATCGTTTCAAATACAATATCTGGGTACAAAACAATTGGTTATGTTGAAGAACTTACCAATTATATTCTAGGAATTTTAGGTAATAAGAATCGGAAACTCAAGCTGGAATTCGAAAATTGGATTTCTGAAAATCCTAAAATTACTAATTTCGATAAGGAACGTATTAAGTATCTATTAAGTCTTCCATTTTCATTTATGGAACTTTCTATAACCGATACAGATACGTTTGATCCGAAAGAACATCCTACTGTTATCGTGCCCAAAAAGACAAAAATACAATATGATAGTTTGATAAAAAACTATGTATCTACACCAAAAAAAAATGGATATCAATCTATTCATTTTGTATTGTTTCTACGAAAAGATTCTCCAATATTGCCAGGAGCAACAATTGAAGGACAGATTAGAGATCACTATATGGATGATTATGCTGAAAATTTAGAAGCATCACATAATGAATATAGTGATAAAAAATATGACGTTATTAAAGATATTTTCACAATTGATGATTTTTCTAAAGTTAACATCGTCTGTTTCAAAGACTACAAAAAAGTCGAAAACGATACAGATGGATTGCATTATCCAAAGATGTTTACAGCTAGAAGAATTAATCCCTCTGTTAGACTCTAACTAATTTCACCCACCAAAGTATAATTATTTGGTGGGTGTTTTCTTATTTTATTTTACTTATAGCTAATCCATCTCCTACTTCTAAAATTTCAGTTTGTATATTAGGATTTTGAGTAACTTCTTTTATATATTCACGTAAATTTCTTACAGCTGTACGTTGTTTATGCTTGTTATAATCACTCATAACATAACCTTTATATAAAATGTTATCTGCAAAAATTATTCCATTTGGTTTAATCATTCTAATTGATTCTTTTAAGAAAAATGGATATTTTCCTTTCGCAGCATCAATAAATACAACATCATATTTTTCATTTAAAGTTGGTAAAATTTCTACTGCATCGCCTTCATATATGTTAATTTTTTCTTCTACTCCAACTTTTTTTATATTTTCTTTTGCCTCTTGTACTCTTTCTAAATCTCTTTCAATCGTATCTATTATACCATTTTTTCCTAAATACTTTGAAAAGCATATTGCAGAATATCCTACTGCAGTACCTATTTCTAATATTCTTTTAGGTTTTAACTCTTTTAAATATTTAGCTATCACTTCTAATGTGTCATCCATTATAATTGGTATATGGTCTTCTAAAGCTTTTTGCTTTATTTTTTCTAGTTCTAGTTTATTCATTTTTCTCTATCTACATCACTTTCATGCTTTTTTTGCTTATTTACTAATTGTCTTATTCTTTTATTATATTGATCTTCAACCCAAGATTTAAAAAAATCTGTATACTTTGAATCTTGAAATTTTTCAGTTACTCTTTGCAATGTTTCATTTTTACTCAATCCATAATCTAATAGTTTATGTATCTCTCTAAAAATACTCATCCTTTCTTCAGTATCTGGATTTGGCTTCGCATTTGCCTTTCTTTTACAATATTCTTCTCTACCTAAATGATATGTTACCATTTCTACACCTAATCCTGGTACTGCTTTACCATTACTTGCATCAAAAACCTTTTTCTAGAATCTGAAATCATCTTATATCGCCTCCTATTTATTGCTATTTCGTGCAGCTCTTTCTCTTTCTTTAGAATCTAATATTTTCTTTCTTAATCTAATTGATTCTGGTGTAACTTCTACTAATTCGTCATCTTGTATGAATTCTATGGCTTTTTCTAATGACATTTGAATTGGTGGAACTAATCGTAATGCCTCGTCAGATCCTGATGCTCTTGTGTTTGTTAAGTGTTTTTCTTTACATACATTTATAGCTAAATCTTCTCCTCTTGAATTTAATCCAACTATCATTCCTTCATATACTTCTACACCTGGTCCTATAAATAAATCTCCTTTATCTTGTGCATTATATAGACCATAAGTTACAGATTTACCATTTTCAAATGCAATAATAGTTCCTCTAACACGAGCTACTACATCACCTTTGTATGGCTCATATGAATCAAATATATGATTCATAATTC
>CAOPQH010000041.1:0-5339 GCA_948505485.1 uncultured Clostridia bacterium | reverse complement strand
TTCACCTTTTGTGTCTGTTAAAAATTCTGTTCTATAACCAATTAAACCTCTTGCAGGTATTTTAAATTCTATTTTTGTATGACCTTCTTCGGCTGGTTCCATATTTACCATTTCTGCTTTTCTCATACCTAATTTTTCTATTACATTTCCTATACAATCATCTGGTACATTAACAACTAATTTCTCTATAGGCTCACATTTAACTCCATCAATTTCCTTAAATATAACTTTTGGACGAGAAACTAATAATTCAAAACCTTCTCTTCTCATTGTTTCAATTAAAACTGATAGATGCAATTCTCCTCTTCCTGATACTTCAAAAGAATCTGGTGAGTCTGTTTCTTTTACTCTTAAACTTACATTTTTTTCTAGTTCCTTAAATAATCTATCTCTTATATGTCTTGATGTGATAAATTGACCTTCTTTACCAGCAAATGGTCCATTGTTTACACTAAATGTCATTGATACTGTTGGCTCATCTATATCCACAAATGGTATTTTTTCTGGATTATTAAAATCACATATTGTGTCTCCAATGTGGATATCTGAAAGTCCTGCAAGTTCTATTATATCTCCAGCTTTTCCTTCTTCAACTTCTTCTTTTTTTAGTCCTATATGTGTATATACTTTTGCTATTCTACCTTGTTCAATTTTATCATCTTGTTTACAAATTGAAACTGGCATTCCAACTTTTATTGTTCCTCTTTCTACTCTACCAACTGCAATTCTTCCAACATAATCATCATAATCTATATTTGAAACCAACATTTGAGCTGTTCCTTCTTCATCACAGTTTGGTGCTTTTATTGTATTTACTATAGTCTCAAACAAGCAAGTTAAGTTCTCTGATTCATCATTTAAATCCATTTTAGCTATACCATTTTTAGCTGACGCATATACAACTGGAAAATCTAATTGATCATCTGATGCGTCTAATTCTATAAACAATTCTATTACTTGATCCACAACCTTTTGAGGATTTGCCCCTGGCCTATCTATCTTATTTATTACAACAATTGGTTTTAATCCTAATGCCAAAGACTTTTTTAACACTTCTCTAGTTTGAGGCATCGCACCTTCAAATGCATCAACTAAAAGTAAAACTCCATCAACTGTTTTTAAAACTCTTTCAACTTCACCCCCAAAGTCAGCATGTCCAGGCGTATCTACTATATTTATTTTTATATCTTTATACATTACGGATGTATTTTTAGAAAGAATTGTTATTCCTCTTTCTTTTTCTTGGTCATTTGAATCCATAATTCTTTCTTGTACTTGTTCGTTATCTCTAAATATGTGACTTTGTCTTAGCATGGCATCTACTAATGTAGTTTTTCCATGGTCTACGTGTGCAATTATTGCTATATTTCTTATTTTTTCGTTATTCATTTTATTACCCCTTTTATTTTTTATTTTTAAGTTAAACTTTATACTTTTCATTATTTAATATTATATATTAAAAACTACTTTATTTTGTTAAATTTAGTTTAAATCTTTTAATTCTTCTTGATATTCTAAATCATAACTTGTTCCTTCAAGTTCACTAATAGATAATGAAATCTTTTTATTTTGTAAATCCATATCTATTATCTTTGCATTTAGTTCTTGACCTATTTTTAACTTTTCTTCTGGCTTTGTAATTCTCTCTACAGAAATTTGTGAAATATGTATTAAACCTTCTATTCCTTTTTCTATTTCTGCAAAGGCACCAAAAGGCATGAATCTTGATATTTTAACCTTTACAACATCACTTATTTTATATTTATCTTTAACTACATTCCAAGGATCTTCTCCTTTTAAATCTGTAGCTAATTTTACCTTTTTGTTTTCTTTATCAAACTCTTTTATTCTTACTTTTATTTTTTGATTTTCTTTTAATATCTCTTGAGGTTTTGCATTTTTATTCCATGATAATTCAGAAATATGTAGTAATCCCTGCACAACACCTTCTAAATCTATAAATGCTCCATAATTACTAATACTTGAAACAGTACCTTCATACTCTTTTTCTATTTCTATTTCATTCCAAAATTTATCAGACTTTTTCTTTTTTTCTTGATCTTTTATTTCTTTTATAGAGCCTATAATTTTTTTATTTTGTTTATTATATTCTATAACTATAAATTCAACTTTTTTTCCTATATAACTTTGTATATCTTCATTTTTATTTATACAAGATAGAGACATTGGAATAAATACTCTTATACCATCTATTAAAACAATTAATCCATTTTTATTTACTTCTGATACTTCTTCTTTAAAAACCTCTTTATTTTTCACTTTTTGCTCAAAAGATTTCCATGCATTTCTTGTTTTTGCTCTTTTATATGATAATAGTACATTTCCCATACCATCATTCATTTTTAAGACATCTGCTGTAATTTTATCTCCTAGCTTAAATTCATCATTTGGATCTTTATCTTCTTCATAAGAATATTCTCCAAAAGGAATTATACCATCTGCTTTATATCCTAAATCTACATATATTTCTTTGTTTTTTGTAATTCTAATAATATTTCCTGTTACTGTTTTGCCTATATTTACATCTTTAATAGATTGATTAAACAATTCTTCAAAATTTTCTTCCATATAATTTCTCCTAAATACGTTTGTCATTAATCAAGACGCTTTCCAATTATTTGAAAAACGCCCTCGTTTCATACTATAATATTATATATTAATTTCCACTTTTTGTCAACTCGATTATATTATCCATTATATTTTGTGTAATCTTATCTAATTCCTCTTTTTCAACCTTTTTTCCTTTATATTTGCTGTAATCTATTGGCTTACCATATTTTACAGTAACCTTATTAAATGCCTTATTTCCACCAGAAACTCCTACCGGAACAACTTTTGCCCCTGTTCGAGTTGCAAAAAAAGCAGCACCATCTTTAACCTTTTCTCCCTTTTCTAAACCATTTCTAGTTCCCTCTGGAAAAATACCTACACATTCACCATCTTTTAAAGCCTTTAATGTTGTCTTCATTGCAGTAACATCCTTAGAATCTCTTTTTACATATATACCATCAAATATTACCCCTAAAAATGCCAAAAACTTATTTTTTCTTAACTCCTCTTTAGCCATAAAACGAATATCTCTTTTTGAACTAGCTTCTATTATAGGAGGATCCAAATAACTTCTATGATTACCACAAACTAAAACAGGTCCATCCTTTGGAATATTTTCCAATCCTATTATCTCAGCCCTATATACTATTTTACAATAAAACATTATAGCTGTTTTAACAATTACTCTAGCTATTTTCTTAAAAAATTCCTTCATTTAAAAATCCCTTCTTTTTTATTTATAATAATATCTATAAATTAAATGTATATCACTTTTTAATATTATAGAGAAGTCATGCGTGGTGATAGCACTTTTCAAAATTATAGAGTAGTCACGCGTGTGTATAGCACTTTTCGCTTGAGCTTGACGAAAGCGAAAACGTCCTATACACAGGTAGCTTGACGGCTATAAAATAGCAAAATAATCTATCACCAGGTAGCTTGACGGTTATAGAATTATAACACACCCTATTGACAGGTAGATTGACAGCTATAAAATATATAAGATATCCTATTGCTTTTTCCTTATAATATCAATAATAGTATTAGTAACCTCCTCTATTGACATATTAGTAGAATCCACATAAACCGCATCATCAGCCTTCTTCAAAGGTGCTATTTTTCTATTTGAATCTTGATAATCTCTTGACTTAATACTATTTAAAATTTCCTCATAAGAACACTCAATATTATTCTCCTTATTTTGCTTTACCCTTCTTGTTGCTCTTTCTTCTGGAGTTGCATCTAAATATATTTTTACATCTGCATTAGGAAATACTGTAGTTCCAATATCTCTACCTTCCATTATTACATTTTTTCCTTCTGCTAATTTTCTTTGTAAATTCAATAATTTTTCTCTTACAATTTTTAACTGACAAACTGGAGAAATAAAATTATTTACCTTTTGAGTTCTTATTTCTAATGTAACATCTTCTCCGTTAAGATATACTTTTTGCTTATTATTCTCTTCTCTTAAATCAATATCTATTTTATCTAGTAAATCAACTATCTTTTGTTCTTCGCTAATGCCTATGTTTTTATTTAACATATCTAAAGTTACACATCTAAACATTGCTCCTGTATCTATATTTATTAAATTTAATTTATCTCCTACTAATTTGGTTATAGTTCCTTTTCCACTTCCTGCTGGCCCATCTATTGCTACTACAAATGACATTTAAATTTCCTCCTTATCTTTTTCTGGCACATAAACACTTTTTGCTACAACATCTATTGAAACAACATTCATAGATGTTAACTTTTCTATTTCTTTTCTAGCTTTATCTTTAAATTTTTTTAATCCATCCATAACATTATACCCATAAACTACCATTACTTCCATATATATAATAGGACCTTCTCCATAATTTTCTACTCTTGTTTTTAAAACTTTATATATTTCTGGAGTTTTTGTTGATAAATACTCTGTAATTTGTCTGAAAACTGTATCTGATATTGTAAATTTACCAAGATAACTAAATGTTGGTCTAATAATAGATTTTTCTGATATATATGGTTTTTGACCTTTTCCTTTAGATTTAAAGATTTGTAAGGGATCTAAAAGATATCCTGAAAAATCTTTTTTTAATTCAAATGTTGGAACTGGAATAACATGTTTCCCTTGTGTCTCTCTTATTTTTCTTGCAGTTTTCATTTCCTGTTCTGTTGCAATATCATTTATATATATAGTTTCAGATATTTCTGGTAATCCCAAGTTTTTGGCAATTTTAGCTACCATTCCATCTGAAGTTCCTAAAATTAATATACTATCAGGTTTATATTTTTTTAATGCATTATTTATTTCTTTTTGTTCTTCTTCATTTAAAAATAATGCATGTTTAACTGTTTCTATTTTTGTTGGTGCTTTTTTAGCTGATTCTCCTGCTACAATTTTATTCCCATCTACTAAAAGACCATCATCTATTATAAAATTAATACCTTTTTCGCTAGCTACCATTTGTGCTCTGTAACTCTTTCCTGTACCTGATGGTCCAACAAATGCATATACTTTTATCTTTTTTTTATTTATAGTATCTATTAGCATAATATTCTCCTAAACTAAATTTCTTTAATATTATATATCATGTTTAATTTTTATGCAAATGTATTCTATTTAAAAGACATAGACAAAATCTTCGTCCTTATGTCTATAAAAAATATTATAGACTAGGAATGCACCCTAGTCTATAATATTTTTTATATTTTTTCAACAATGTTTTCCATTTCTTCACTTACTTCTGCAATTTTTATGTTTCTAACATGATCAATCT